>JAWXBU010000094.1:0-4311 GCA_034440255.1 Planctomycetota bacterium
CCGGTTCCGACGCCACGCAAGCCGACACGAGAAAAGGGATGCACAGTGTGACGATTCGCATGTGCGCCACTCTACCGCGTCGGATCGGCCGATCCGACGAGCACCTCGTCTCGCGCCAAATCGACCACGAAGTCGGTTCCGACACGCTCGACGCCAACGCGACTCCAGCGCGGTTCGCGTCCGGCGAACGGATCGCGCAAGCGCAGTCGTCCGGCGCTGACGGCGCGCACGGTGACGGATCGCGTGACACCGTCGGCTCGACGCGCCGACACGACGAAGCCGCCTTCCGCATGCAGTTCGTCGAAGGCAGCCTCCGGCCACAGCACACTCGCAGCCGGAAAGACCCGCACGATTCCGCCCCACGATTGCAGCAACATTTCGTGGACGGCCTCCATCGCCAGCATGTTGCCCTCGAGCGTGAACGGCTGGTAAGTGAAGTTCGACAGCCCCTCGCCCGAGCGATCGCCGTTCACGTGCAAACCGTTCGAGAGCGTGAACGCACGCTCGTAGTCGAGCAAGGCGCGACGTGCGATTTCAGGGCGACCGGCGCGCGCTGCGAGGCTCGCGAACCAGGCGAACGTGTAACCGGTCCACTCCTTCGTCCCCGCTGCGAGGATGCCGTCGATCGTCGCGTCGACGGTGCGGCGATCGGCAGCCTCGCCTTCGATCGACAGGATCCCGAGCGGATGAATGGCGAGCGTGTGACTCAAGTGTCTGTGCGATTCGTCGTACGGCGCACCGGATGCGATCGTCAACGCGCCGCTCGCGTCCAGATCGAAGGCCGGCAGCTCGGCGCGCGCCCGTTCGAAGTGCTGCGCGGCCGAATCGTCGCCGCGCGCGCGCTCCATTTCAGCCGCGCTCGCAAATGCGGCGTGCAACAAGGCCGTGTCGTAGTTGGAATTCGGCGTGAGCCAGGCACCGGCCGAGTTGTCGCGGAATTCAGGGCTCGACGAGAGCGCCAGACGCCTTGATCCATCCGCGCAGAGCGGTGCGAGTTCGTCGAGCGCCGTGGCGATCTCGCGACAGAAGGGAGCCGCGAACTCGCGCAAGAAGTGCTCGTCCTGCGTGACACGCCAATGTCGAGCGTGGAGGAATGCCGTCCACGCACCGTTCGTCGGCGACAACGCGTACTGCGCCCAACCGCCCAGCGGTGTGCCGTCCAACGCCATGACACCTGGCACGACGGCGCCTCCTACACCGAAGAAAGTGCGCGCGAACTCGCGGAAGCTCGGCAAGAGACGAGCGTGGTGCTCGAAGAGCGCCAGGCCGCTGTCGAAGAGTCCGGCGGGCGCGTACGCGCCGTACGTCGCCTGCAAATTCAAGTCGCAGTGGTAATCCCCGTGCCACGGCGGTGCCGCGAGATCGACGTTCCATGGACCTTGCAAGGACGCCGGCGGCGAACCGCGTCGCGATCCGGACACGGTCAGGAAGCGCACGAAGTCGTAGTGGTTCTGCAGCGCCTTGTCACCGATCGAAACGTGGCTCGATCCAGTCGCGGAGCGAAACGAGAGGATGTGTTCGCCGAAAAGTCGCGAGTAGCCGATGCCCAGTGCCTGTTGCGCTCGCTCGGCTGCGAGCTCGGTTGGCAGTGCGTCTTCGGCACCGTCGACGACCGCGATCACGATCTCGAGGCCGCCTTCGACGTTAGCCGCACGCACGGCGATTCCGACGGAATGGCCGCTCGCTCCGACGATTTCGCCGCGCACGCCGTCTTCGAACGATGCTGCTTCTCCGCCCGCGAGCGTGAGTCGCCAATCGTTCGGCGAAAATTGCGCGAGGTCGGCGTCTTCGAGGCGGAGAGCGAAAATGGGTCGAGCCGCGCTGGCGATCGCGTGGACGAAACCGTTCGACAGCGGGATCTGCGCCTCACCGCGCACCAGGTCGAGTCCGTACGTGCGCGGCTTGCGTTCACCGAGCGGAATCACGAGCTCGCCCAGTGCGAGCCGCCCCGGATACGCGAAGCGCTCGTACGGTTCGTCGTAGCGTTCCTGGATCCGACCAGTGTCCCCCGCTGCAACGAGAGCGCGCAGATCGCGCACATTCCAATCGTCCGCGCGCGTGATCTCGGGCCGACGCGCGTCCCACCAGTCGCTCTTGCCGAGCGTGAGCTTCAAATCCGAACCGTCGATCCACACGAACGCGCCGAGCAAGCCGTTGCCGATCGGCAAACCTTCGACGGCGCTCCGCGCGCGCGGCGCGATCGTCAGTGTGTCTCCGTTCTTCGTCCAACGACCTACTGCGCTGCCGCGGTCGGTGATCCATTTGCCCGCTCCGATCCGGAACGCGGCGGCCGGGAGTCCGGAACTGTTCACGAGCCGCGAGCGGGCGCCGGCGCGCGCGTCGAGGCGAGCCGCTGTCGGCGAGGCACACGATTCGGAGCTCAAAATCACGCGGTTTTCAACGATCTCCGCCGCGGCCGCTACCCAACCCGATCGCGCGTCTTGGATCTCGAAAACTTCGTCTGACGCACCGCTGAAGCGCAGGTCGAGTGCGTGATCGAAGTAGAGCTCGAATGTCCCCCGCTCTTGATTCGGGCCGCTCTTGCGATCGTCGACGAGAGGTCCCGACAACTCGACGTCGCGACCATACGTCTTTGCGAGTGCGATCGAGGCCAGGCGCTCGCCGACGGGACGCTTGTTACGCGGATGGATGTCCTGCGCTTCGCCGAGGTCGATCGTCGACACCATGCCGGTAGCCGCGAGGCGCAACGCGCGGCGTTGAGCTTCGCGCAATTCTGCGGCCTCGCCCGTGTCGCCTGCGTAGTCGAAGGGTGCGATCTGGACGAAGTAGAACGGCCAGGTCGCGTTGGAAAAACGCGCGCGCCAATCCTCGATCATGCCGACGAAGAGCGACTCGTACTGCGCCGCGCGCTTGCGATTCGATTCGCCTTGGTACCAGATCGCGCCGCGAAACGTGAAGCGCGTGAGCGGCGCGATCATCGCGTTGTAGAGAGAGCTCGGCGTATGCGGCCCGAAGTCGGCGTCGGCGGGACGCGTCGGAACCACGCTCGACGGCGCACCCCGGCGAGCGCGCCATGCTCCCGCGAGTGGAACGTCGACGTCGCCGGCGAAGACATGCAAGCCCACCGGTTCCCCCAAGATTCCTGCCGTGCCGGCCACGTCGAAGACGCGCACGGCGACCACGTGTCGACCGCGCGTCATGAGATCGCTCGGGATCGTGTAGACGCGCGCACTGCGGCTCTTCGCGCGCAAGAGCGTGCTGCCGACGAGCACGCCGTCGAAGAACACCGCGTCGAAATCGTCGATCGGCGGCAGAGCCAACGTCGCCTCGCGACCGACGAGTGCCGCGGGTGTTTCGAACGAGCGCCGCAGCCAGAACAATCCGTCGTGGCGCGCGTGATCGCCACCCAATTCGCCCGGCTGTACGACCTCGTCCCACGCCGAGTCGTCGAATTCCAAGCGCGCGAATCCGTCGCGCAGACCGTGGTCCACCTCCTCCACGGACGCGATCCACGCCTGTGTCGAGCGCGCGTCGGCCGCTCTGGCCCTGTCGGGTGAGCGCGCGTCGCGCTCGAGTCGTTGGACCGTATCGACGAACTCCGACGAGCGTCCGAGTGTGATGCCGCTCGTCCAAGCTTCGATCGGGGTGCCCCCCCAATCGCTCGCGACGATGCCGACCGGCACGTCGAGTTCCAGCCGAAGTCGCCGCGCAAAAAAGTACGCCGTAGCGGAAAAGCGCGCGACTTGATCAGGCGTCGCCGCGGCCCACGCGCCGTTCACGTCGTCGCGCACAACGGGGGCGATCGCGTTTTCGACGGTGAAGAGGCGCAAGCGCGGATCGGGCGCCTGTGCGATCTCTTGTTGCCAATCGACCACGCCAGCCCACGAACGTTCCACCGGTCCGACCGGCATCTCCATGTTCGACTGTCCAGCAGCGAGCCAAACTTCTCCCACGTAGACGTCTTCGACGCGCACGACGTTTTGCCCACGCACCTCGAGCGTGTACGGACCGCCCGCTGCGCGCGTTTCGAGAAGCGTGCTCCAACGCCCGTCTTGATCGGTCAGCGCGACGTCGCTCGTCGCGCCGAAGCTCGCTGTGACGCGCACGGATTCACCTGGCGCTGCGAAGCCGAAGATCTGGACGCGCGTCTCGCGCTGCAGCACGACGCCGGACGAAAACATGTGCGGCAGTCGGACGTCGGCCGCGGCGACAGGGGGGAACGTGAGCGCTGCGAGCACGCAGGAGACGATGCGACCATGGGACATACCGTCTCAGAGTAGATACTGGCCCCTTTCGTTGGCGGATCCGCGACGAAAAAATCGCGCCTGAACCGCAACCGCCGCCACCGCC
>JAWXBU010000095.1:0-17240 GCA_034440255.1 Planctomycetota bacterium
CGCGTCGCGTCGACGGACTGGCGTTCCCTCTGCATCACAACGCAGTGTCGAAAGACTTCGCGCTCTGGATCGACGCCGGACTCACGACGTCGAAGACAGGCGTGCGCGTCGACACGCTGCCGATCGGTTTCGCGCTCGCGCTCGAAGAGGGCGTCGAACTGCACTTCTTGCAACTCACGTTCGGAATCTCGCTGTGGCCGCCGCGCTTGAAGCTGCCGTTCTTGCCGGAAATTCCGTGGTCCAGCGCCGTGGTCGAGCCGGTCGTGGATCGCAGCGACGAGACAGCCTCGAGCGAGCTACACATCACGATGCACGGAGCGCCGGGAAGGTCGGGATCCTCCCGCACGTTCCGCGACGAGTCCGCCGGTTCGGTCGAAATCGACATCGTCGACGCGAGCGATCGCCTGCGTCTCAGCTACACGATCACGAGCGAGCCCACCGACGGCTACATCGTCCGCGCGCAACTCCTCGGCGGCGGCACCAGCGCCGAATCACGCACGTTCGCGCCGTGGATCGACGGCCGGTGTCGTTTGCACGCAGGTCTAGTCGCGACGCACTTCGTCACAGTCGACCTCGCGCGAGGCCCCGATGGCCGTCTATCTCTCGCTGTGGACAGCGCTCTGCCGCCCTGAGACTCAGCCCACCGAATCGAAGATCTCCGTCGCTGCGTGGCGTCGCTCGCGCACATGGCTTTCGACCTCGTCCGCGAGTGCCGCGAAATCGAGCGCTGCATTGCAGCGCGGGTCCAGCGCGTGGATCGGACGACCGACCGCCGCCGCTTCGCGCAGCCTCGAGCTGTGGCGAATCACCGAGTCGAACATGATCTCGCCGAAGCGCGCGTGCATGCCGACCAACAATTCGCGCGCGATCTTCGAGCGGCGATCGAACATCGTTCCGACGGCGCGCAACGCGAACGGTTCAGTGCACGAAAGCGCTCGTTCCTCCAACACGCCCCGCGCTTTCAAAGCACCTTGCAGCGCAAAGGCCCCGGCTTCGATCACGAGCACGGCGGTGTCGGCCGCGCGCAACGCGTTCGCTGCGAGCACGCCTTCGGTGCGCGGCGGACAGTCGACGATCACGACGTCGAACGGCCGCGTGCATTCGGACAGTGCGCGCGCGAGTTTGGATTCGGGATGCAGCGTGCGCGCGGCCACGTCCTCGAACTCGACGAGACGCGCATCCGCCGGCAACAACGCGACGCCGCCTTCGGCTTCGACGATTCCCGCTTCGAGTGGCACTTCGTGAATGAGCACGTCGCGCACCGTCGGCTCGTCGAGCACCGCGTGGCCGAGCGCCATCGTGGCGTGCGCCTGCGGATCGAGATCGACGAGCAGCACGCGCGAGCCGCGCACCGCGAGCGCTCCGGCCAAGTTCACGGCCGTCGTCGTTTTTCCGCAGCCACCCTTTTGATTCACGAACGCGAAGACGTGCATCGCTCTTTTGACTTTCGAAATGGACCCCTGACCGCCAGCGCTCAGCGCTCGATCGGCACCCTACACCACGGGTTCGGGCCGAAGAACAGGCGGGACGGCGGGGAATGTGCGCGGCGGGCGCCAGAGGACGCCGAGTGCGGAGAGATTGCGTATCCTCCCTGCGTTCGGGGGGGTAGCCCGACGCCCCGAATTGTCCCGATCAGGCCTTCGCTCCCATGTCGCACACGCATTCTCGTCGCATCCTCGTCTGGACTTTCGCGGCGCTGTTCTCGAGCGGGGTCGCCGTTGCGCAACTGAAGTTGCCGCGTCAACCCAAAGAGAAAACGCCGACGAGCGAACCGAAAGGCGACCTCGCGCCGCATCTCGATTGCCTCGTGTGCGGAACGCGTACGTACACGGCGCACGTCGATGGTCGTAAGGACGCTGGCGGCAACGATCTCGTGTGGTGCGAAACGTGCAAACGCGACACGGCGCACAAGGCGAGCATCAACACGGAACCGGGACTCGGCGGTGGGAGCACGAACGCTGGAGGCGGCGTGCAGTTGCCGCGTCGAGGTGGAGAGCCCGCGGCGCCTGCGCCGCCGACGAACTCTGCGCCGACGGTCCCGACGCAACCGGCCGCGAGCACTACCGACGGGGCTCGCGCCGTCACGACGTTCGTGTTCGGCGAGCTGAAGCACGCAAAAGGCGTCGAGGATCCGATGCTCGCGAGCGCGGTCGAGAGCTTGGTCGCCGCCGGAGAGCCGGGGTTCAACGCAGCGCGCACCGAACTCGCTTCGCAGGATCCGCTGCGCTTGCTCGTCGCCGCGCGCACGCTCTTGCGCGGCGGCAAAGACTCGGACCTCGACCTCTTGCGAGCGCGCATCGCGACGAAACTGCCAGCGAACATCGCGCCCGGTTTGATCGCCCAAGTCGCGGCGCGTGATCCGGTACGCGCGGGGCCGGCGTGGATCGCCAGTTTGCTCGAGCATCCGCAGGGCGTCGTGCGCCAGGCGGCACAGCGCGATCTGGCCCGGCTCGACGGCGCCGAAATCCTGCCTTTCATCGAGAAATATGCGTCCGACAAGCGTGTCGACACGCGCCTCGCCGCGATCGAACTCGCAGCCGGCGTCGTCGACGTGCGCACCACCGAGATCTTGCTGACGCATCTCGACGACGCGTCGTCGCGCGTCGCTGCCACGGCCGTGAGGGCGCTCGCGCTGCGCGAAGAACCGGGGCTCGACGCGCGTTTGCTCGGCATCGCTTTCAAGGACAAGTGGCTCCTGCGCCGCGGTGCATACGCTGTTGTCGCGATCGTCGAGCGCGAGGACATGAAGCTCGCGCCGATTCTGGATTCGACGCACGTCGAAGCGCTGCTCACGGCACTCGACGCGAAGGACGCGTTCGTGTCGGCGACAGCGGCGACGGCGCTCGCGGGCATCGGATTCCAGAGCACCGAACCGAAGACCAGCGAGTGGCTCGACAAGCCCGTCGTCGAGCGACTCGTGCTCGCGGTTTCGGGGCGAGAGTTCCACGACGACTTGTCGTCGATCGTGCCCGGCGCATTGCGGCGTCTGCGCACGATTTCAGGTCAGTCTTTCGCAACCGACGGACCGCGTTGGATCGACTGGTGGGTCGACGCCAGGACGAAATTCGAAGCGCGCCGCGCTGCCCTCGAGATTCATCCGAGCGAAATCGCCGGGACGTTGGTGCGTTTCGAAGCGACGACGAGCGAGCCTGAAGCATTCACGCTCGTAGGACCGGAACTCTTGTCCAGCGCCGAAACGAGAGTCACCGCCGGCGAGATCTTCTATCTGAACCAGGCCGAGATCACCGATCTCGTGCTCGTGCTGACGCGCGAAGGTCTGCTCGGGCCCGAGATCCTGCCGGGTCCGCGCGGTTCGCGGGGTCGCGGCGATCGCACGCTGGAGATCCAAGCCGGTGCGCGTGCCAAGTCGTTCACGCTCGGTGCCAGCGTGAAAGAGACCTGGTTCGAGCGCGCGACGGAGGCTTGTCGAGCGCTGCGCGATCGCAATCGCTGGCAGCGTTTTCCGGCGGTGCAGCGCGGACGAGACGCGCTCGCAATGTGGCGCGAAGAATCGGCGTGGTGGGGCGCGGAGCACACCGAATCGGAGCGCGACGATCGCCTGCGCGGTCTCGTGCTCACTTCGATGAAGAATGCTTCGCCGACGCAGCGAGCACTCTCGATCGCTGAACTCGAGCGCATCTACGCGAAGCCCGACGGGGCCAGTCCCAACGATTTCGAAGCGCTGCTCGCGCTGCTCGGTGAAGAATCGATCCAGGGCGATCGCGCGTCGCGGCTGGCGAAGCTCGCACTCGCTTCCGCGCGTGAATTGGGCAACGACGGTTTCGTTCCGGATGCGATGGCGCTGGCTCTCGCGGGTGCGTACACGAAGCTCTTCGGCACGAACGCGGTCGACGCGCTCGCCGAACAATTCCAATCGGCGCGTCGCGAATTCGTGCGCGCCATCGCGCTCGACGAACGGCCGATCCTGCGCGCGGTCGCGGCGAAAACTCTCGCGGTGAATCCCAGTCCCGACGATTTGGCGGTGCTGATCCGCTTGCTCGACGACGCCGATTTGTCCGTCGAAACGGCGGCGGTCACGGCGCTCGGCGAGCACAAGGTCGAAGCGGCACGCACAGAACTGCTCGTGCGCGCGCGCGTCGCATTCCCGCCGGTTCGAGCTGCGGCGCTGTCGGCGATCGGTCGCATGGGCGGTGAGTACGTCCTCGAAGCGCTCATCCAAGGCATCAACGACAAAGAACGCGTCGTGCGCGTCGCTGCAGCGCAAGGCTTGGCCGCGCTGGCCGATCCCGCCGCTGCTCAGGTTTTGATCTCGGCCCTCGTCGAGGTGGGCGACACCGAAGTGTTCGACGCGGCGCGCGCCGGCATCATGTCGATGGGAGAGGGCGCGTGGCCCGATTTGATTCGCGTCGTGAATCAACCGACCGGTCGCATCCGTCGCGAGGCGGCGCTCATCCTGGCGGAGCAATGTCACCCCGACGCCGTGTCGCCGTTGCTCTCGATCTTGACGTCGAACACGAAGGACGCACGCGTCGCGTCCGAACTCGCGATCCTCACGTGCGTCGACTTGCGCGGACAACCCGAGCCGGCGCGAGCGTGGTGGTCGTGGTGGGACGGAGTGCGTCACGACGATGCGTCGGCGTGGTTCCGCGCGGCTCTCGAGCGTTTGGGCGTCGCGCCGCCGCCGCCGGGTGCACTCGAAGGGGGAGGTAGCGTGCAAGGCCGCTTGTTCCTCGTCGCGATGATGGATCGTCCCGAGCCGTGGCTCGCCGAACGCGCGCGACGCGAGTACCGGCGCTTGATCGGACGCGATCCGGGCGAGCGTCCGGCGATGGGCACCGAGCGTGATGCGTGGTTGCGTTCATTGCGCGAGTCGGCTTCGAAGGGATGAGCGCGAAACGCGGGAAAAAGCGCGCTGACGGCGGGGGAGAACGGCGTTTCGCGCTGGTTCTTCTGGTCTTGTCGGCAGCGCTCTTCCTGTTCACGGGCGTGGTCGAAGGCCCCAAAGTCGTGCGCCAAGTGTGGAGCAACGTCGGCGTCAAGCGCGTCGAGGCACACGCCGGAATCGTCTGCGCCGCGGCGGCGGAAGCCGGTCTCGATCCATCGCTGCTCGCGGGATTGATGTACGTCGAAAGTCGCGGCAACAGCGAGGCGGTATCGCACAAAGGCGCGCTCGGGCTCTTCCAATTGATGCCGTCGGCGGCGAGCGATTCCGCAAAGCGCTTGAGGGTCGATCCGCCGACACGTGAACAACTGTTGTCCGACCCGCTGCTCAACGCGCGGCTCGCCGCGTCGCATCTGTCGTGGCTCTACCGCACCGAGGGCCCCGACTGGGAACGAGTGCTGGTCGCCTACAACGCCGGCCGCGGGACGCTGGCGAAGATGATCAAGGCCGAAGGCGGCTGGTCGAATTGGCGCGAGAAACACGCTCGAAAACAGGACAGTGAGACGCTGACTTACGCACAGGAAGTGCTCGATTTCGCCGACCGTTTCCGTCGTCGCGGAGTCGTGGTGGTCGGAGCTTCGAAAGCCGCGGACGAGAGCGGGATGTGAGTTCGCTGGCGTCGGGCGCAGGTTTGCGCGCTCTTCTTTTGCCCGGTCCGGACAGTCGGTGCGGCGTGCGCTGGATATGCTCTTCGGCCCTTGCGCGGGAGCCTGATTCCTCGCCAACGCACGGACCAGGACCTGCGTAGTCCGCCTGCATCCCTCGGAACCCCTGACGATCGATCGACATGACCCAAGAAGCGACGCAGAAAACGAGCAGCGAAGACGTCCAACGAGCCTCCGCCTGGGTAGGTGACATGCGATCCGCGCTGGGCGAGGTCGTGGTCGGACAAGACGCGTTGATGCAGAGCCTGTTGATCGGGCTCTTGACCGGCGGTCACGTACTGCTCGAGGGCGTGCCAGGACTCGCGAAGACGCTCGCGGTTTCGAGCTTGGCGAAGACCGTGCGTGGTTCGTTCGCGCGTCTGCAATTCACGCCCGACTTGTTGCCGTCGGATCTCGTCGGCACCGAAATCTACAACGCGCGCGAAGGTTCGTTCGCCGTCCGCAAAGGTCCGATCTTCGCGAACTTCGTACTCGCCGACGAAGTGAATCGCGCGCCTTCGAAAGTGCAGTCGGCATTGCTCGAAGCGATGCAAGAGCGCCAAGTTTCGATCGGCGGGCAGACGTATCCGTTGCCGCGGCCGTTCCTCGTGCTCGCGACGCAGAATCCGCTCGAGCAAGAGGGCACATATCCGCTGCCCGAAGCGCAGCTCGACCGTTTCGCACTGAAGGTGCACGTCACGTATCCGAAACGCGAGGAAGAGCTCGAGATCTTGGCCCGCATGGCGAGCACGCATCCGAAGACCGAAGCGCGCTCCGTCGTGACGCTCGAACAAGTGATGGCGGCGCGCACCGTCGTCGATTCGATCACGCTCGACAAACGCCTCGCGGAATACATCGTCTCGCTCGTATCGGCGACGCGCGAACCGAAGAAGGCTGGGCTCGCGGACCTCGAGCACCGCATCCAATACGGAGCTTCACCGCGCGCGACGATCTGGCTGGCGTTGTGCTCGCGCGCGCACGCCTTCTTGCACGGACGCGCGTACGTGACGCCGGCCGACATCAAGCAAGTGGCGGTCGAAGTCATGCGCCACCGCATCGCGACCACGTACGAAGCGGAAGCGGAAGGCCTGACGTCCGACGCGCTCGTCCAACGCGTGCTCGAAACCGTGCCGGTGCCCTGAACGGCCTTGCGTTCGATGGCGAGCACGACTGCAGACACGGCTTCAGCGCTGGACCGTTCGCGTGAGCGGACGGGCTCGCGTTCGACGCCGTTGCTCGCTGCGGACTTGCGCGCGCGTGTGCGGCAGATTCAGATTCGCACGCACCGCCTCGTGAACACTTCGCTTTCGGGCGGTTATCGCAGTACGTTTCGCGGCTCCGGCCTCGAGTTCTCGGAAGTGCGCGCGTACCAACCCGGCGACGACGTGCGCCGCATCGATTGGAACGTGACGGCAAGAAGCGGCGATCCGTACGTCAAGACGTACGCGGAAGAACGCGAGCTCACGATCCAATTCGTCGTCGACGCGAGTCTGTCGATGGATTTCGGATCGCGTCTGCGCACGAAGCGCGAAACCGCGGCGCAGTTCTGCGCGCTGATGAGCTTCGTCGCGCTGCGCCACCAAGATCGCGTCGGACTGACGATGTTCGGAGCGAAACCGGGACTGCACCTCCCCGCGAAAAAGAGCGGCAGCCACGTGTTGCGCGTCGTGCGCGAAGTGATCGCGGCGCAGCCGGAAGCGGGCGGAAGTGCGCTCGGTGAAGTCCTCGAGACCGTCGCGCGCGTCTCGCGCCGCCGCTGCGTGCTGTTCCTCGTCAGCGATTTCCAAGCGCAAACCACACCCAGCGCAGGTGAAAAGGCCTGGTCGCAGCGTCTGCGCGAGCTGTCGCAACGACATGACGTGATCGCAGTTCGCGTCACCGATCCGTTCGAGCTCGAACTGCCGAAGGCGGGCCTCGTCGAACTCGTCAAAGGCGAAACCGGCCGCACCGTCGAGGTCGACACGCGCTCGAAATCCGTGCGCGACTCGTGGCGCGAACGTGCTGCGCTGAATCGCGCCGAGATCACCCAGTTGCTCGCGCGATCGGGCGCGGACATACTCGACCTCGACACGTCGAAGGACTTGGGCGAGCCGATCCTGTCATTCTTCGATCGTCGCGCGAAGCGTCACGGAGGTGCGTAGATGTTCGCAAGCCTGCTGGCGCTCGTCGCCGTGTTCGGCACCAGCGCGCGCATCGAAATCGGCGCGGACCGCGTCCAGATCGGCGAGCCGTTCGAGATCACGTTCGTCGTCGAGCACGACACGGGCGCGAGCGTGAAACTGCCGGAAACGAGCGTTCTGCCGCGCAATTTCGCGTTCATCGAAGATCTGGGTCTACGCCGAGAAATCAACGCACGCGATCCAAACACGACGACGACGCGTGCGCGTTGGCGCGTGATGGCGCTCGAAGGCGGAGAGTTGGAACTGTCAGGCCTCGACATCGGCGTCGACGCGAGCGGTGCTACTCAGATGCTGCACGCAGCTGGTCCGAAGCTCACGGTCGAGCACGCGTTGAAAGACGGCGAAGACGCACCGCGGCCTGCACGCGGTTTCCGCGACGCGCCGATCGTGCACACGGCGACTGCGAAGCTCACGTGGATCGGAATCGGCCTCGCAGCACTCGTCGGGCTCTTCGTCGCACGGCGCTGGATGCGCCGCAAGAAAGTGGCACCGGTCGCGCCGGTGCCCGTTCCCGTCGAACAACTGCGCGCGTTGGAACAACGTGTGAACACGGAGCCGGAGCGCTCACGCGAACACGTGTTCGCACTGACATCACTCCTTCGTCGCGCGATCGATGCGCACACGACGGAGAATCGTGCCGCGCTGAACGACGAAGACTGGATCGGCGCGATCGCTGCGGACCCGCGCGTGCCCACGACGTCGCGCGACATCGCCAAGTCTCTGCTCGCCGACGCCGAAAGCGTCAAATATGCCGGTGAAACCCCCTCCATTTTGCGAGTACGCGATCAACTGGCGCGCGCCAACGAAGCCTTGCTCGCGCTGAACTCCACCACGAGGTCGGCAGCATGACGCCGTTCCTCGCACTTCTGCAGGACGCCTCCGGACCGAAGAGCGCCGCAGAGGAGACCTTCCAACTCTTCGGCGCGTACTCGCTCTCGGATCCGTGGTTCCTCGCGTTGATCCCGCTCGCGATCATCGCTGTGTGGTACGGCCGCACTCGCGCGGGGCGAGCGCGAGCGCGAGTCGGCGTCATCGCCACCACGTCGCCGAAGCGCTCGCTCGTTCAAAACCTCGCGTGGATACCGTTGGTGCTGCAAATCGCAGCATTGACGCTCGTCGCGATCTCACTCGCACGTCCGTTGCGCGGCAGCGTCGAGACGACGACCGAGACGGAGGGCGTCGACATCGCGCTCACGATCGACATCAGTTCGTCGATGGAATACAACGACCTCGACCCGAAGAAAACGCGTCTGCAGGTCGTCAAGGAAGTCGTGCACGCATTCGCCGTCCGGCGCATGACCGATCGCGAAGCGGCAGCCGACAACATCGCGCTGCTCACGTTCGCGCACTATCCGAAGCTCGTGTGCCCGTTCACGTTGGACGTGGACGCGATGACCGGCTTCATCGACGGCCTCGAGATCGTCAAGAATCGTCAAGCCGAGGACGGCACGGCGATCGGCGTCGGGCTCGCGAAGGCCGTCGCGGTGTTGAAGGGCACCGAGGCGAAGTCGAAGGTCGTCGTGCTCTTGACCGACGGCGAGAACAACGTCTTCACCATCAGGCCCGAAGACGCGGCCGATCTCGCGGCGCGCGAGAAGATCAAGGTCTACACGGTGTTCGCAGGTCGCTACGCGTACAACGGCAACGTCTTCTTGCAGCGTGCCGAGGAAGCGATCGACACGAGCGACCTCGAGTTGATCGCGAAGAAAACGGGCGGACGTTTCTTTCGCGCGAAGGATCCGAAAGAACTCGAAAAGGTCTACGCCGAGATCGAATCTCTCGAGCGCACGAAGCGTCAGACGAAGCACTTCACCGAGACCTTCGACCTGTACCCGTGGTTCCTCCTGCCGGGCCTGCTCTGCTACGTTTTGGCCTGGATTTCCAGCTCGACGTGGGCGCGGAGGCTCGTGTGAACAGCGCACATTACTTCGGCGTCGAAATCCTCTACCCCGACGCTTTGTGGTGGGCGTTCCTCGCGCCGATCGTGTTCGCGTTCGCGTTGTGGGGCTGGCGACGGCGCACGCGAGAGCGCGACTTGTTGATCGCGTCGCATCTACAGCCGCGCGTGCTCGGCGGGTACTCGCAGAACCGCGCGCTGGCGCGAGTCGTGTTGGCGGGGTCCGCGACGATCCTCATCGCCGTCGCACTGATCGGACCGGTATCGGGCTTCACATTGCGCGAAGTGCAGCGCAAGGGACTCGATCTCGTCCTGTGCATCGACACGTCGCGTTCGATGCTCGTCCAGGATCTGAAGCCCGATCGCCTGACGCGCGCGCGCCGTGAGATCGTCGGCCTGCTCGACAAGCTGCAAGGCGACCGCGCGGCATTGCTCGCGTTCTCGGGAGACGTGCGCGACGTCGCGCCGCTCACGCACGACCGCAGCACGCTCGAGATCTTCGCCGGCACGCTCAGTCCGGAAGACAACGTGCGCGGCGGAACCGACATCGGCGCGGTGCTCGATCGCGCCTTGTCGCTGTTCGACGGTCGCACCGGCGCGCACGAAGCGATCGTGCTCTTGACCGACGGCGAGGATCTCGAGGGGAAAGGTCTCGTCGTCGCGAAGACGGCGGCTGAGCGCAACATCAAGATCTACGTCGTCGGGATGGCGACCGAAGGCGGCGGCAAGATTCCGGATGGAGCGCGTGGTTTCGTGCGCGACGAATCCGGACAAGAAGTCGTGAGCAAACTCGGACGCGAGAGCCTGGTCGCGATCGCGGATCAGACCGGCGGCGCGTTCATCGCAGCCGACGCGTCGGCGACGCCGCTCGAGGAACTGTTCGCGAAGCGCATCTCGAAGCTCGAGGGCCGACAACTGTTCGCCGGCAAGGAGCGCATCCCGCACGATCGCTATCAATGGTTTTTGGCGCTCGCAGCCGCGTGCATGCTGGTCGAGATGGCGTTGCGCGAACGACGTGGACGCGACGCGCGCACGGCGCAAATCGCGCTGACGAACGCGAAGGAGGCGGCGTGATGAAGGCCTTGATCCTGCCCTTTTTCCTGCTGTTTCAGGCTCCGAATGCGCCGACGAGTTCGGCGCAGACACCCATTCCGTCGGCGACACCGACGCCGGGCGCTCCCGCAGCAATCGAAGCGAATGCGACGCCGGCCGATGAATCGAGCACTCCGATCGAGACGCCTGCGCCGCTCGAGACTTGGCCCGGTACGGTCGCAGAGGCATTCGCCGCGATCGAGAAGCACGCCTACGAGAAGCAATTCGAATCGGCGCGCCTCATCGCCGATCGCTTGCTCGCGCCGAACGCTTTCTTGCGTTGGAAATCGGAGCAAGAGGCTCAGGGCGGCTGGCGCAAGGGCTTCGTGCGCGCGGCGCAACCGACGATCGATTGGTTGGCGCTCGATGGGCTCGACTCCGACGCACACGGCGAAGTGTGGTTCGCGCGCGGCGTCGTCGATTCACTCGCGCAGCTGCGACCCGACGCCGAGAACGACTTTCAGGCTGCGCGCGCCGCTTCGAGCGATCGAACACTGCAGAACGACGCGATCTACGACATCGGCGTGCTCGCGCTCGAAGAGGGTGAAGAGATACGCGCCACGTTGCCGGAGATCTCCGGGAAGCCACCGACGGCGCAGCTGCCGGTACCTCCCGCGCCCGGTGCGGCCACGGCGCAACAAGCTCCGCCCGATCCGCTCCAACTCGCGCGTGCTGCGTACTCGAAAGCACGCGAGCACTTCGTCGAGCGCTTGAAGAGCGACTGGCGTGACGACGATACACGCGCGAACGTCGAGCTGTGCTTGAAGCGGTTGAAGGAACTCGACCTGATCGAGAAGAAGCGCGAAGAAGAGAAGCAGAAGCAAGAGGAGCAGCAGAAAAAGGATCAGGACCAGAAGCAGGATCAGAAGGACAAAGATCAGCAGAAGCCCGACGATCAGAAGAGCGAGAAGGATCCGAGCAAGAAGGACGACAAGGGCGATTCCAAAGACGATCCGAAGCCGCAGGAGCCGCAGCCCGAAGACCCGCAAAAGCCTGACGAAAAGCCCGCTGACGAGAAGAAGGACCCGGCCGAGGCCGATCCAAAGAAGGACGCGCCGCCGGTCGATCCGAAGGATGCACAGATGAGCCACGAAGAGATGACTCAACTGCTCGATCGGCTGAAGCAGCTCGAAGACGACGCGAAGAAAATTCAAGCACAACTCAAGGCTGCGCGTCGCGGCAAGGTCAAGAAGGACTGGTGATGATTCGCATTGCACACATTGCGGCGCTCTGCGCCATCGCCTGGTCGCTGTTCGCACCCGCGTCGTCGGCGCAGTCGGCGACGATCAACGCGCGCCTCACCGCCACCGTCGTGAAGCTCGGCGGCGACGCCAAGCTCGTCGTCGAGGTCGAGAATGCGGCCGACGCGAGCATCGGCACCGTCCCGGAAGTGAAGGGTGTGCGCTTCGGCCCCGTCGGCTCACCCGCGGTCGAGCAGTTCTTCTCCATCCACAACGGTCGGCAGACGCAGTCGCGCTCGCTGCGCTGGGTGATTTCGGTGCAGCCGCTCGCGAAGGGCGAGTACACGATCCCGCCGATCCCGATCACCGTCGACGGGCGCAAGTTCGCGACGCGCGAGCTCGCGTTCAAGGCGGTCGAAGACATCCAAGGCGACGAGTTCGGCTTGTTCGAGATCGACGCGCCGAAGGAAGTCGTCGAAGGACAACCATTCACGGTCGAGATGCGCTTCGGTTGGGATTCTGCGCTGACGCGACAGATCAACTACGCGAAGTTGTCGGTGCCCTGGCTCGGTGGACTGGCGGGATTGCTCGAACTCGATCCGCCGCCGGTCGCGCCTGGAATTCAAACCACTCCACTGCTTCTCAACGAACGCTCGCGCGTCAGTGCGGAACAAGTGGGCGAACAGAAAGTGGCCGGCAAGGCTTTCTTCGTTCTGCGCGTGCGCAAGCGCTTCATCGCGACGCGATCGGGGCCGTTGACGCTGCCGACGAGTGATTTCGAGTTCGGACGCGCCGCTCAAGAAGGGTTCTTTTCGCGGCCGGATGCCGGGGTTTCCTACTACAAGCGCTCGCCTTCGCCGTTGATCGAAGTCACGAAGTTGCCGATCGAAGGACAACCGGTCGAGTACTCGGGTGCGGTTGGAAATCTGCAAGTCCAAGCGACCGCCGATCGACGCCAAGTCGACGTCGGCGATTCGATCAAGCTCACCGTCGATTGGTCCGGATCGGGCAACCTCGAGTTCTTCACGCCGCCCGATGTCGCGCGACTCGATGCGTTCAAGGGCTTTCGCACGTACGGCACGAACGATCGCAAGAGTTTCGAGCGCCGCTCGGTGACGTACGACATTGCGCCCCTGTCGCCGGACGTGAAAGAGATTCCGGCCGTGCCGCTCGTCGTCTTCGATCTCGCGACGAAGTCGTACAAGACGCTTTCGACGGCGCCGATTCCGATCAGCGTCGCGCCGCTGAAGAACGCTTCGACCTTGAGCGAGGACGCCGGTGCACGCGATGTTCAGATCGACATCCGCGACATCCAAACCAGACCCGAGCGCGGCGACGGCGGCTCGGGCCCGAGTTCGGGTGTGCTCGTCGCGACGAGCGGCTTGATGCTCGTCGGTTGGATCGCTGTGCGCACGTCGGTGCGCAAGCGTGGCGATCCGAATTCGGCGTTGGCGCGCGGTCGACGTCGAGCACGCGCCGCGCTCACTCGCGATCTCGCTGTCGCGCGCACTGCGACCGACGAGTCGCGTGCGTTGCGGGTCTTCCTCGCTGCACGCACCGGCGAACCGAGTGAAGCGTTCGTCGGCCGCGATTTCGTCGCGTGGGCGAGCGCGCGTCCAGATTCAGGCGGCCTCGCGGGTGCTCTCGCCGACGTCGGATCCGAAGTGCATGCGATCACGAATCGAACGACACCGATCGCCGATCCCGCGCTCACAGCGCTCCAGCGATTGACCGCGCAACTCGACGAGCGCACATGGAACGGCAACGACGAACGGTTGGGCGCGGACGCGATCACGAGCGTCGCCGACGCGCTCGTCAAGGGAGGGCTGTAGACATGAGCGCACGCTTTTTGGCCTTGTTTTCGGCCTTGTTCATGCTGCTCCCGCTCGCCTCCGCGAACGAGGAGCGCGCGATCGACGCCTACCGCCGCGGCGACCTCGCGACCGCGCGCACCGAGTGGACGGCGCTGCTCGACTCCGCAGACGCGCCTCGCGGGATGGATCGCGCGCGCATCCTCTACGACCTCGGCAACGTCTCGTTCCGCGAAGGGAAAACGCTCGAAGCGGTCGGTTGGTACACGGCGTCGCTGCGCCTGCGACCGCGCGATGCCGACACGTGGACGAATCTCGAGGAAGCGCGCAGTCGCGCCAAGCTCGAACCCGCCGACCGCGGAGATCTGTCCAGCACTTTGAAGCGCGTCATGCGTTCACTTTCCGACGCCGAGGCGCGCTGGCTCGCGCTCGGCGGGATCCTCGTCGTGGGTGCGGCGCTCGCGTTCGAGGCGTTGCGCGGAGGGCGACTCGCGCGTTGGATCGCCAGCGGTGCAACTTTGCTCGCGTTGGCGAGCTTCGTCCCGTGCATCGATCACGGGCTGCGGGCCGACACGCGCCCGCTGCTCGTGATCCAACCCGACGGCGTCGCATTGAAGAGCGAGCCGCGCGACAAGTCTGCGACGACGTCGGAACTGAACGCCGGCGCGATCGTGCGCCACGTCGACGACCTGCCGGAGTGGACGAAGGTACGCATCGAAGGCGGTCTCGAAGGTTTTGTGCCGAAGTCTGCCGTTTTCGCGATCGAACGCTGACGGCGGCACTGAGCGGAGTTCGAGTCAAGCGACTTGCCCTGAGCACAACTTGCCAGTCGACGGAGCATGTGCGACCGTCTCGCGCGATGAAGCGAACGAGCTCGATCTTGGCGCTGTGCCTTCTCGCGGCGTGCGGTCCGAAGCCGAGCGGTGAATGGAAGGGCCGCGGCATCCTCGTGATCGCAATCGACGCGTTGCGCGCGGATCACGTCAGCGGCCTCGGTTACGACAGGCAGACGACGCCGGTACTCGACGGGCTCGCTGCGCAAGGGACGATCTTCAGTGCCGCGTGGAGTGCTTCGCCCGATCGTTTGGCCGCGCACGCCGCGGTGCTCACTGGTTGCGATCCGCGTCTCGCGCAGCGTCCGAACGTCAAGGTGACGGGCCGCGAGAGCGAACTCGCGTCGTGGTACATCCCCGATGCGTTGCCGCGACTGCCGCAACAATTCCTCGCGAACGGTTTCGAGACTGCGGCGTTCGTCGACGATCCCGCGCTCGGGCAGGTGCACGGTTTCGCCAAGGGGTTTCAGCAGCTGCGCAGTTTCGGCGAGAGCGAATCGGTGCCCTCGACCCAGATCGGATTCGACGGCGTCGCCTCGAAGTTCATGAGCTGGCTCAACTCGCACCCGCCGGCCCGCAGTTGGTTCGCGTACATGCACGTCGCCGATCTCGAGCGCGTGTGGCAACGCACAGAAATCGATCCGCACTGGGACACGTTCTTCGAGCCCCGACCCGAATTGTCACAGGTGCCTGCAGTCGCCGACGGCGAGCACGTGTTCTTCGCCATCCCGCGTGGACGCTGGTCGGGCGGAACGCTCTCGCTCGGTGAATACGAAGCGCGTTACGACGGCGCTCTGCGACAGCTGGACACGAAGCTCGCGCGCCTGTTCGACAACATGCGCCGCCGTGGATGGCTCGAGAACACGACCATCGTCATCGTCGGCTCATACGGTGTTTCGCTCGGCGAATCCGGCCTCTACGTCGATTCGGGCACGCTCTCCGATTCGGACCTGCGCGTCCCGCTGATCGTGCGTCCGTCGCTGAAATTCGAAGGTCCGCGCGGAGTGAAAGCGGATGTACTGATCAGCGCGCTCGACATCGCGCCGACGTTGTTCGCGCTCCACGACGTCGCGATTCCGGCCGCGATGCAAGGCGTGTCCCAATTGAATTCGCTGCATGGCGACGCGACACCGGCACGTGAATACGCCTACGCTTCCGGCGGATTGCAGCGCGGCACGCTCGCGGTCGATGCGCGCTGGTGCCTGGAGACGAGCGACCCTGGAGCGGGCCTCGACCCGCGCACGGTGCGGTCGTGGTTCGGCGACGCGCTCGACCACAGCGGCGAGCAGCGCACGTTCTTGCACGATCGTCTGCTGGACACGCAGGCCGGGCATCTCGACGGCTCCTTTGACTGCACAGCCGCGCGTGAGCGCCTCTTCGGAGCACAGAAGCAGTGGTTCGACCGCATCGACGAGGCGCGCCGGATATTGCATCGTCCAGGCCAGGCGCGCGCCGAAGAAGCGGGGAGCGTGATCGAGGACTTGGTGAAGCGCGGCCTACTCGGTCGCGCCGAGCGCGCTCGCGAATGAGCGCGGATCGTCGACGTTCTGCGCGGGCACCGACCATTCGCGACCGTCGTCGACCAAGAGACACGCCCGCGCCGTCTCGATCCTGAACGCGAAACTGTCGTGCCCGTTCAGCCCTAGAGCGCCCGTGACGAGCGCGCGGATCAAGTTGAAGTGACTGGCGATCACGACGGCGCCACCGCGTGCGTTCGCGGCTTGCGACAACACCACAGGCCAAGCGCGCTCGAACAAATCGGCGCTGCTCTCACCGCCATGACCTTTCCAACGCCACGGATCGGTGCGGAAATCCTCGGCGTCCGCGGCCCACCGCGCGCGGAATTCGGCCGTGGGCAAGCCTTGCCACGAGCCGCGCGAAACTTCACGCAGGTTGCGATCGATCGTGAGCGGCGCGCGCGTGAGCTCGGCGATCGAACGACCCATCCAGAGCGCGCGCAGCAGATTCGAAGAGGCGACACTCTGGATCGGAAGCGCACCGAATCGTCCAGCCATGTCTCGGGTCTGCGCCATCCCATCGCTCGACAGAGGTACATCGAAGTCGCCGTATGCGCGCTCCTGCCATTCCAGGGCGACCTCGGCGTGCCGCACGAGCCAGACGCGAGCCGGACGCCCGGTGGAAAGCGCGCGTGGGGCGCGCGGAGCTGCAGGATCGTCGGGCAAATCAGGGGCGGGGATGGGTCGGCGCATCGGCGCAACGTAGCAAGCGACATGCGCGCTGTCCTGGAGAGCGCTTGCGCAATCGGCGTGCGCTCGTAGAGTTTCGAACCTCCACAATCGACCGAAGAGGAACCGTCACGATGCCGAAGCTGAAATTCGAGAAGTCCAATCAAACGTTCGAAGTGCCCGCGGGTACGCGCTTTCTCGAGTTCTGCGACGATCATCCGGGGTTGCACGATTTCGGCTGCCAAGTCGGGAGCTGCGGGACATGTGTTCTGACGTTGACGTCGGGGGCGGATCACGTGAATGCGCCCGACACTGACGAGCTCGACACGATCGAGATGTGCACTGACGTCAAGGGCGCACGACTCGGCTGTCAGCTCGAAATTCGTGGCGACGTCGCCGTGAAACCGCTCTGACACGATACTGGCCCGTTTCCCTGTGTATTCACAGGTTGGGCAGCACCCGCCACTCGAAGAAATTGCTTTTAGTGAATCGCCTCGCGACGACTCCGACGAG
>JAWXBU010000096.1:0-7927 GCA_034440255.1 Planctomycetota bacterium
GGATAGCGATGCAGGATCGCTCACGCTTCTTGACCGCTCGTTGCGGCGCGCTACCCTTCTTCAGCGCAACGCGGCGGCATAGCCAAGTGGTAAGGCAGTGGATTGCAAATCCACCATCCCCGGTTCAAATCCGGGTGCCGCCTCCAACGATTCGTTGCGAGGCTCGTGGGCCCAGCTCGATTCGATTTCCCGAACGATGGACCGTTCAGGACGTCAGCGTTGCAAGCGCTCGCGCGGACAAGCGCCGCGCCGCCAGCGTGATCGCGATCGCCGCAAGCCCCAGGATCCCGAGGACGGCCCACACGGTTCGCATGCGCCATCCAGCGGCATTTTCCTCGGCGAACTCGAACCGCGGAAGCGTGCTGATGTCTGCTTTGGACAGCACACGCTTTTGGTGGATGCGCGGGCTGTAGAAGGCGTGCACGGTGTCTTTGAACGTCGCCACCTGATCTTTGAACGCGCGCTGTCGCCAGTAGCCCGTGCCGGCGATGTCGGTCAGTGCTTCGAACGCTGCAATCGCGGGCGAGACGTATTTCCAGCGCTCGACGATGCGTTGCTGATTCGACAACTCCGTGTCGAAGCGTTCGCGCACCGGATCGAGCGCGCGACCGACTTCTTCCTGCACAGCCAAAGCGCGCGCCATGAAGTCGACTTGTTTCGTCGCAGGTGCCCACTCCGGATGGTCTTTGTAGAACGAATCGACGACTTCGCCTCCGCGCCGTTCGGCGGCACCCGACGCTTCACGCGCGCTCGCGACGAGCTCGGCTCGCGAGGGAATCGGATGCAGGCCCTCGACGAGGAGGTTGAGCCACGTCGGGATCACGAGGACGATCACGACCCACGCAGCGCCCACTGCTGTTGCTGCCGAGGCCGCACTCTTCGCGAAACCGTTCACGAGCGCCGCAAGCGCGAGCCAAAAGATCCCGTATGCAGCGACGACCCCGCACGCGAGCCCCATGCGCCCGAGTGCGCCGGATGGATCGCCGACGAAAGCTGTCGCGGCAGTCGCCGCCAGTGCGATCGCGAGCACGGGCATGCCGCGCGCGAGTGTTCGCACGAGCAGCCATCTCCACGGCGCGACTCCTCGCGCGAGAACCATCCGCAGCGTTCCCGACTCGCGGTCGCCGGCGAGCAAGTCGTAGGCGAGCGCCAAAAGGAAAAGCGGGAACAGCCAAATCAAGACGAACGCGAGATCGAAGCGACCGGACAAGAGGCGCGAGGGATTCTCGAGTTCACTGCGCGCGTCGGTCTGCTGTTCGAGCCGGAACAGGCTGATCATCTCGAAGTTCGGTGCGAGGTCCGCTTGCCCCGCGGCGAGCGCCGGCAACGGTGCTCGCGGCAAGACCGCGGGCAGAGGTTGACGCGCGACCTGCCGCGGATCCAAGTTTTGCCGCGCGAGCAGTTCGCGCACTTGGGCGTCGAACTTGCGTCCGGAGTCTTCGATCTGAACGGTTGCATTCGAGAGCGACTCTGCGAGTCCGGCACCGTTCGTGAGGCCGTAGATCGAGACGGCTGCGAACAGCGCGGTCAAAATCCACGCTGCGCGGTCGCGCCACAAGAGCCGCAGTTCGTAACCGAAGATCTTCACGCCGCGCTCGCTTTCATGCGGTTCGCCGCCCAGAAAAGCGCCATCCCCGACGCGATGAACCATCCGATCAGGATCCAGATTGCGAGTCGTGCGCGTTCGAGCACGCGTTCGAGCCCGACATCGTCCAGCGCGAAGACGGGCAATTGCTCCCACAGTTCTCGACCCGCTGCATAAGCCTGATTCTCCGGGCTGGCGTTCTTCATCACGTCCTCGTTCAGGACGCGCACGAACTCGCGACGGTGGTTCTCGGCGGCGACGGCGAAGTGGCGATGACGGCCGAAATCGGTACCCGCGAGCCCCATCGAAACCGTGCGCAGCGCGATCATCGGTGCGAGCGCGCCTCCGAACGTAACCGCTCGATCCTGGGCGTCGATGCGATCCCACAGTCGCCCGAAATGATGATCGAACACTTCGCCGGCGAGGCGCTCGCTCTCCAGCATCGCGAGCCCGCGGAAGTTGAACGGCAAATCCTCGACACGCGCCTTGCCGTTTTCGCGCAAGACGCGTTGCGTGAACTCTTCCATGCGCTTGCTGCGTGGGTCGTGGCCGTCCAATCCCTTCTGCAAGTCCTCGTTCATCTCGTTCTCGAAATCCGCGAGCGCGATCAACGGCATCGAAGCGTGCACGACGTCGCTCGCGAGGCGCGGAGCGATGACGGAGCCGGCGGCCCACATCGCGAGCAAGATCGCGAGCGCACTCTTGCCGCTCGGCGCCAACGTGGAAACGAGGATGCTGACGAAGAGCACTGTCGACAGGTACACGCCGTACACGAGTGCGAGCCAACCGAGGCGGGCGCCCACATCCGCGGTACTCACCCACTCGGCGCTCGAAAGCGCTCCGAAAAGCAGCAGGAATGCCGGGACGAACAAACATGCGAGCGCAGCGCCCAGGCCGATCGTCTTGCCGAAGACGAGCGCGCGCGGCGAGACCCCGAGGCTCAACACCTGGCGCAGCGTGCCGCGCTCGCGTTCACCTGCGACCGAACCGAACGCCAAGAGGATGATCAAGAGCGGCGCCAGCAATTGCAGTCCGACCGCGCCGGTGAGTTCGCCGAAGCGCCGCATCGCCGTCGCGTCCTGTGCGGGCGCGAACGCTGCTTGGTTCTGACGGTGTGCTTCCAAGAACAAAGTCGTGCCCACGAACGGTTCGATGCCGCGATCGAAAAGCGACAGCGGTGCGACCGGCTTGAACACGTTCACGCCGTAGTGTCCGGCGGAGTGCGAATTCTTCTGGCCTTGTCCGAGCCAGTTCTCGCGCTCGAGCGCGGTTGCGGCGGCACGCTCATGAGTAGTGCGTTCGGTCTGCCGCCACGCGAGCAGCGTCGACGTGGCGAGCAAGATAACCATGACGAATGCACCGAGGCGGAAACGTCCGTCGCGCCAAGCATCGACGAACTCTTTGCGAGCGATGGCGAAGATCACGAGCGCAACCTCTCCAAGTAGAGTTCTTCGAGGTCGGCATGTTCGAGTTCCTTGCGCGTGTATTCGGCCGCGAGCCGACCGCCAAGCAGGATGCCGACGCGCGTCGCGTCCTCGCGCGCTCGAAACAGATCGTGCGTCGCCATCAAGATCGCGACGTCTTCCTGCGCCAGGCGTCGTAGGAGCGTCGAGAAATCGTGGCTCGCGGCAGGATCAAGACCCGACGTCGGTTCGTCGAGCAAGAGGGCGCGCGCTTCGGTCGCGAGAGCCAGGGCGATCCCGACTTTCTGCCGCATGCCCTTCGAGTACGTCGCGACGCGTCGTTCCGCGGCGGCGCGCGGCAACCCGGAACGCTCGAGCAATTGGAAGAGTTCGTTCGTCGTATGGCGTCGTCCGCCGAGTGCGCTGAAATAGTCGAGGTTCTCGACGCCGCTGAAGCGCGGGTAGAGTGCAACTTGCTCGGGAATGTACGCGAGCTTTCGGCGTGCTCCGACGGGATCCTGCGCGACGTCGATGCCGCTGACGCTCACGCTCCCGCCGTCTGGCGCGAGGAAGCCGAGGAACATGTTGATGGTCGTCGTCTTGCCAGCGCCGTTCGGGCCGAGCAATGCGTAGATTTCGCCTGGTGCGACGGTGAGGTCGAGTTCGTCGACGACGACACGGTCTTGGAATCGCTTGATGAGCTTTCGAGCTACGAGCATGGTGCGGAATGAGGCCTGTCCAGCCGACACACGATGTGTCGCGCGGATCAGGGGCGTAGCAGCTTATTCACCGCGCGCCCACATACCAGTGGCCGAAGTCGAGGTCTTGGGATGCGCTGGTCCGAAATCCTGCTCGCCCGCTGCGCGCTACTGCAATTCTTGGCAGAGCGCCAAGAGCGCTGCGCGATTCTCGAGGTTGTCGAGCCCCGCGGCCAGCAGCGTGCTGAGCAGCGTCGTAGTGCCCGACTGAGCCATTTCGGCCGCTCGCTGCAAGAAGATCGCGTCGCCCGCGAGGTCGTACCCGTAGGCCAGAGAACTCCAGCACTGGTACGTGTCGCCGCCGTCCGCATAGCCGTCGGCGGGCGTCGTTCCGCAGAACGGCGGATGCGTGTAGTCGTTGTCGCCCACCGCCAGTTTCGTCCAAGGTGCGTGAGCTGCGTCGCTCCAGCACGGTGCGGTCACCATCGCGTGGAGTGATTTCGACAGGATCGAATCGATCTTGGACGAGAGCTCTGGATCGGCGTTGCGGTACACGCATTCGCGCAGCCCCACGAGCATGTTCTCCGTGATGGCCTGTTCGATCGATTGACGTGCACGGTAGCGCCCTTCGAACAGCTGTTCGTAGACGTAGGCTTGGATGATGCCGCTGCACTGCGATTGACCGCGCTCGATCACGCGCACGACGCGATCGAACCACGGCTTCACGCGCGCGCGCCAATCCCAGTCACCGAGGGAATAGGCAGCGATCACGCTGTCCAGTCCCCAACTCTCGAGTCGACCGAACACGAGGCCGTTGCCCGGATATTGAGCGACGTACTCCTCGTCGGCTCCCAGTCCCGTGACGATGTGGTAGTTCCATTGCGAGTTGGGCAACTCGTTGTACGAGAGTCGGTACATCTGCGCCGACATCAACAGTGCATCCTTCGCGAGCGAATCGTTCCCGATCCAAGCCAGCGCTTTCGCCGGAGCCGTGTAGCGGACGTAGTGCTCGAAATCGATCGGAGCAAACTGCTCCAGGTGATCTTCGTACGGCGGCTCCAAGTGTTGAGCGTGGACTTCGGCGACCTGGAACGCCGGTGCGTTCGTGAAGCCGAACGGATCGGCGGCCCACAGGAGCGGCACCAAGAAGTGCCACACCGGGAGCCAATGTCCGCTCCAGTCGTCGACGGCCCACTGCGCGTAATCGGTCGGCTCACCGTCGATGTTGTAGAGGACGGACGGTTGGCGATCGGTGTACATCCGATGCTCCATGGCGAGCGCGCACCAACCCGCATTCGTCCCCGCCCACAGTGCGCGCAGACCGTCGAACATGACGATGCCGTCGCCGCCCGCCATGCCGCCGTGCTCGACGCCGTACGGAGTGCACCAGCCGAGTGAGTTCGTGAGGAGCGGATAGCCGGGAGCGTTTCCGGTGCGCAGGAACTGGGCGAGCTTGTCCGCAGTCGCCTTCTGTTCGGCGCGCAACTGTTCGATCGGATAGTGGAGGAGGTCGGGAAGGCGCCTTTTTTGCGGGAAATACCGCGCTGTTTCGGGATTCCACCATGAGAACAACTCCTCGCCCTGCACGTTGCGGCCGGGCCGCGCGAAGGCGAGGTTTTGATCGCGCACATAGGCCGCTGCTTCGGCCGCGTCATCCGGTCGGTAGATCACGAGGCGACGAATCGTCTGCGCTTGTTGCGGCATCATGTGCATCTTGCCGGACGCGAGAGGCTCGACGATCCAGTAGCGCTCGTGATCACCGTCCGTGACGGGGCCGGCCGAGGCCGTGTCCGGTTCCGAATCGCGCACCCACCAACCCGGCGGCAGCTCGAGTTCGAGTCCTTCGAAGTAGATCTTGCCGAGCGGATCGTCGTAGCTCTGCGT
This sequence comes from Planctomycetota bacterium, assembly GCA_034440255.1. Lineage (GTDB taxonomy): Bacteria > Planctomycetota > UBA1135 > UBA1135 > JAEUIA01. The sequence goes on from JAWXBU010000096.1 coordinate 5,571, forward strand.
CGTGAGCAGGCCGCTGTGTCCGTTGTGAATGCGCAGATCGAGTTCGAAGAACGGCGCACCTTCGATCGTGCGCACGTAGCTGTGCACGCCGAAGAAGTGCGGCAACGTTCCGTTCGGTCCGCCGTGAGGAGCGACCGGCATCATCGAGCCGTGCGTGCGCACCTCGCGCACTCGAGATCCATCACGCAACGTTTTCGACGGCAAGTTCTCGCGCAGCGGATCGAGTGCGTACACGTTTCCGTACACGTCGCGCGCTTTGATCAACAGTGCGCGGTCGGTCGCCAAGAACTGTTCGACTGTCGGATGCAGCGCGATCGGTGCGTCGACGTGTGGTGCGAAGACGACGTCGTAGCGCGTCGGTTCGACGATCGAAATCGTTGCGGGCGTGTGCACGCGAGCGAGCACCTCGACCACGTCCGCGCCGGCGGATTCCTCTGCGTAGCGCGACACGACTTGCGTCTGAGTCGGCACGAGCGAACCGTCCAGGTCGCGCAGTGCGAATGGCGACAAACCGTCCGTTCGCGGAAACGTTCCACGCGGGACGGGGATCGTCGCTTGCAAAACGAAGGTCGCCTGCGCGGGAGGAAAGAGCTCCACGCGCGCGACGGTTCGATCCGAAAGGGGGAGCGCACTGCCTGTCAGCGGTGCAACGAAGAGACCGATGATTGAAAACAAGAGCGGCGACAGTACGGCACGATTCAGGAACCCGCAATCTGCGCAGGGCCAACTTTCTCGTCCGATTGGCAGACTGCGGCGACCCGATGACCCGCACTGATTCGATCTTGTTCGTGAGCGAGAAGTTCCCCTGGCCCGTCGACGACGGAGGCCAGACACGCACATACCACGTGCTGGCGCAACTGGCGCGGGTTCGGCCGACCGCACTTGTTGCACATGCGCCCACCGACGCGAGCGGGATCGCTCGCATCGAGGCGCTAGGCGTGGATGTCGCGTGCCGCGGCGAGCGTTCGAAGCGCTGGGCGGCACCCGCATGGGCGGCGTTTTCGACGCTGACACGTGCTCCGTATCCCATGCGCAAGAATCGCTCGCGAGCGATGCTCGCAGAGATCCGTCGACGCATCGAGAGCGGTCGCGTGGGCGTCGTGCACTTCAATCATCTGGACTCCGCGCAGTACGTCGAGAGCCTGGGAGCTTTGCGCGACAAAGTCACGTGCGTGTTCGACACGCACAACGTGCTCACGACGATGTACCAACGCTTCCACGAGACGGCGCGCGATCCGCTCAAGCGCGCTTTCCTCGGACTGCAGTGGACGAAGATGAGTCGCTTCGAGCGCGAGATCATGCGCCGGATGGACCGCGTTCTCGTCTGCTCCGAGATCGAGCGCGAACTGCTCTTCACGTGGGGGATCGATGCCGCGCTCGTCGTGCCGAACGGAGTCGACGTCGACTACTTCACGCCGCGCACTGCCGACACTGTGAACCGCTCTCCGCTGATCGTCTTCACGGGCGCAATGGCATACGAGCCGAATGCCGACGCGGTCCGTTGGTTCCTCGATGCGATTCTGCCGCTCGTGCGTGCCCGAGTTCCGAACGTCCTCTTCCGCGTCGTCGGCAAGGATCCGCCTGCCGATCTGCTCGCGCGCGCAATCGTAGGCGAGATCGAATTCACCGGCCGTGTCGACGACGTGCGACCGCACATGAATGCAGCAGACGTGTTCGTGTGTCCGTTGCGCATTGGCGGAGGAACGCGCTTGAAGATCTTGGACGCGATGTCACAGGCACTCCCGGTCGTGTCCACAACCGTCGGAGCCGAGGGATTGGCTGTATCGAAGGGCCTGAACATCGTGCTGGCTGACGATCCGAGAGCGTTCAGTGACGCAGTGCTTGCGCTCCTAAGCGACAAGGCGAGCGCCGGACGACTGGCCCAGGCGGGTCTTATGCTCGTGCGCAGTCGCTACTCGTGGGAAGCAGTCACACGCGGACTGGTCAACGCGCTCGAACGCAACTGAGTGCTGCAGCCGTCGAGAACATCGAGCGTCGGCACACTTGGCCGCCACGCCCAGCTTCCTCGAAACTGACGTCTCCATCCCGAGCAACTCGGCACACTCTGCCGCCACACCCATCCTCACCGGAACTGACGTTTCCATTCCGACCTGGAGCCGCCCTTGGCCACCGGGTCAGCACACTTGGCCGCCACGCCCAGCTTCACCCTGACCCGACGGTTCCATCCCGAGCAACTCAGCACACTCCGCCGCCACACCCAGCCTCACCGGAACCGCCGTTTCCATTCCGACACGGACCCGCACTTGGTCGCCGGGCCAGCACACTTGGCCGCCACGCCCCTTTTCTTCTCTTGACAGAATTCCTGGCAGGTGAATGGCGGTACTCCGCCACTCACC
>JAWXBU010000097.1:0-14551 GCA_034440255.1 Planctomycetota bacterium
CGGGGAAAAATTGCTCTGGCTCGGTACACACACGATCAGCGGCCAGCGCGAACCGTCGTGGTTGTCCCTGGCACCGTACGATCACTTCGCGGCGGAAGGGCGGCCATTCGCTATCGTGCGCGCCCCGCGAGCCGGCCCCGATGAGCTTCACCGACCAAGAGATCCTCGAGACCGTGCGCATGATCGAGCTCGAGACGCTCGACATCCGCACGATCACACTCGGCATCAACTTGCTCGATTGTGCCGACCCGTCGATCGACAGTGCCTGCGAAAAGATCTACGCGAAGATCGTCCATCACGCGCACAACCTCGTCGCCATCGGCAACGGGATCTCGGCCGACTACGGGGTCCCGATCGTGAACAAGCGCATCGCGACGACGCCGATCGCGCTCGTAGCGGCCGCTTCGGGAGCACGCGACTTGACGCCGTTCGCGCGCGCGATGGACGCGGCGGCCGAACGTTGCGGCGTCGATTTCATCGGCGGTTTCACCGCGTACGTGCACAAGGGCTTCAGCGTTTGCGACGGCGCGCTCTTCGACTCGATCCCGTCGGCCCTGGCCGAGACGAAGCGCGTGTGCTCGTCGGTCTCGCTCGCGAGCACGCGTGCCGGCATCAACATGGACGCAGTGATACGTTTCGCGCATATCGTTCTTGCGACCGCGCGCGCGACCGAAGCGCAAGGCAGCATTGGTTGCGCGAAGCTCGTGTGTTTCTGCAACGCGGTCGAGGACAACCCGTTCGTCGCGGGCGCTCACCTCGGCATCGGCGAGCCCGAAACCGTCGTGAACGTCGGTGTTTCTGGGCCCGGCGTCGTGCGTTCCGCTCTGGCGCGGCTCGGCCCTGACGCGGATCTGCTCGCCGTCGCCGAAACGATCAAGCGCACGGCATTCAAGATCACGCGCATGGGCGAGCTCGTCGGTCGCGAAGCTGCGCGACGTCTCGGCACCACCTTTGGCATCGTCGACGTGTCGCTCGCGCCGACTCCGGCCGCAGGAGATTCCGTCGCAGACATCCTCGAATTGATCGGCGTCGAACGCACCGGAGCTCCCGGCACGACCGCAGCACTCGCGATGTTGACCGACGCGGTGAAAAAGGGCGGCGCGATGGCCAGCTCGTCCGTCGGCGGTTTGTCGGGCGCGTTCATACCCGTGTCGGAAGACGCCGGCATGATCCGCGCGGTGCGCGACGGAGCGCTCTCACTCGCCAAGCTCGAAGCGATGACGAGCGTGTGCAGCGTCGGGCTCGACATGGTCGCCGTTCCCGGCAACACGAGCGCCGCCACGATCGCCGGCATCATCGCCGACGAGATGGCGATCGGCATGGTCAACAGCAAGACGACCGCCGTGCGCATCATCCCCGTCATAGGAAAATCCGCGGGCGACATGGTCGAGTGGGGCGGCTTGCTCGGCACCGCGATCGTGCAGGATCCGGGCCGTTTCAGCTGTGAAGCGCTGATGCGCCGTGGCGGAAAAATTCCGGCACCGCTGCAGAGCTACAAGAACTGACTGCAATTCGAGCCCCGCCGGGCGCTCTTCACGATCGCGATAGTCGGGCCGAGCGGGTTTCGAGTGTTGACCTCCAGGCCGCGAACTTGTTTCCGAATCTGCCGCTGCCGGCACGAGGATGAAGCCGTAACTGGGAAGCTCGGAAGGAATGGCGCGGCCCGCATGCTCTCTTCTTTCCGGTTGCGCTTAAGAGGACACGGAATCGAGACCGATCAGGTGCGAAGCTGGTGCACGTTTCGTGGGCGATCGTGTCCTCGATGAATGGCGCGCTCTAGCAGAGAGTTCCCCCGTGGCCGCCAAAATCCTACTCGTCGACGACGTCGACGAGGTCCGTACGAGTGTCGCGCGCATGCTGTCGCGCTGTTACGACGTCAAGACAGCGCGCAACGCCGACGAAGCGATTCGAATGTTCGCGAGCGAGGGACCCTTTCCGGTCGTCGTGTCGGACTACGCGATGCCGGGGATGGACGGATTGGAATTGTTGCGCGAAGTGCACACGCACTCGCCGGAATCCGTCGGCGTCCTGCTTACGGGCGTGAGAGAGATCGACGTCGCCGTCGCAGCCGTGCACGAGGGCGGCGTGTTCCGCTTTTTGTCGAAGCCGGCCGGATACGAAACGTTGAAGGAAGCGATCGACGAGGCGCTCGCGCAGAACGCGAAGATCGAGGCCGAGCACTTGGCGTCCGATCGACTGCTGTTCGCGAAGGAATCACTCGAGAGCATGACCGAGACGCTCGAAGAACGCATCCAAGGTCAAGGCGATGCACTGAAGAAGTTGCACGCGTTCACGAAGGATCTGTGCGCTGCGTCGAACTTGCAGGCGATCGTCGCGATCGCGGCGCGCTCGGCATCCGAAGTGCTCGGCGGACGCGGCACCCACGTGCAGGTGTGGGACGACGCGACGCGCGGACCGGCCGTCGAGTGCGGCGCGGGCCCCGAGATGAGCGCGTTCATGCACCGTCAAACGCTCGAGACGCGCGAAGGCCGGATCGGCGAAATCGTCGTAGATCTCGGCGGAAAGCGCGGTCGGCCGCTGTCGACCGTCGATGCCGCGCTGCTGGCGTCGATCTCGGCTTCGACGGCGGTCGCAGCGCGCAATGAGTTCCGACGGCGCGAACGGGATCACGCGCAGCATGCGACGATTCTGGCGCTCGCGGCTCTCGCCGAACAACGCGACAACGAGACGGGACGACATCTCGAGCGCGTTGCGGCTTACTCGCGACTCGTCGCGGAAGGATTGCGCGAAGACGGTCATCATCGAGACGTCATCACCGATCAGTGGGTGCACGATCTCGAACGCTCCTCCGCGCTGCACGACATCGGCAAGGTCGGTATCCCCGATTCGATCCTGTTGAAGCCGGGCAAATTGACCAGCGAAGAGTGGGAGATCATGAAGACGCACGCCGAACTCGGGCGCAAGACGCTCGACCGCGTGATCGAGCGCTTCGAATCGAACGGCTTCCTCGCGATGGGGCGCGACATTGCCGGTTGTCACCACGAGAAGTGGGACGGCAGCGGTTATCCGCACGGACTGAAGGGCGAGCGCATCCCGTTGTCCGCGCGGATCCTCGCGCTCGCCGACGTGTACGACGCGCTGACGAGCGTGCGCCCGTACAAGAAGGCGTGGACTCACGAAGCCGCTCTGGAGTGGATCGTGGCGGGCGCGGGGGTCCACTTCGATCCCGTTGCAGTCGCCTCCTTCGCGAGACGCGCGTCGATGGTGGCGTCGATTCGGACCAGGCTGCAAGACACGCCCACGAACGAGCAGCCTGACGTGCTGACGCGACCGGCCTGAGTACGGTGCCAGAGTCCGTGCACGGCGGTGTCGTGCTCGTGGCACCGTACGGGTGACGCCGATTCGCGCTATCCTCACGCGCTTCGATGGAGGGTTGGAAGCGCACGTACTGGGCGGTGTGGACCGCCAACCTGATCACGTCGATCGGGATGATGAGCTTCCTGCCGTTCTTCCCGACGCTGCTCGAGCAACAGGGGATGACGGATCGCGACGACATCGCTTTGTGGGCCGGCATTTTGTACGGCGCCGCACCGTTGTCGGCGGCGCTGATGAGTCCGTTGTGGGGCGCGCTCGGCGATCGCTACGGACGGCGCATCATGGTGCTGCGCTCGATGTTCGCGATCACCGTGTTCGTCGGCGCGATGGCGTTCGCGACGACGGTCTGGCAGATGCTCGTGTTGCGCATCTTGCAGGGCGTCTTCTCGGGGTACATCGCGCCGAGCATGACGCTCGTGTCCGTCGCGGCGCCGCACTCCGAGCAAGGCCGAGTCTCGGGATCGCTGCAGACAGCCACCGCCGCTGGATCGATCGTGGGTCCGATGATCGGCGCGGCACTCGCGCTCGTCATGCCGTTGCGCTTCGCGTTCCTAGGTGTCGCTCTACTGTCGCTCGTCTCCGCGGCGCTCGTGTGGGTGTGGGCGCGCGAGGACGTCGCTCATCGTCGGCGCGACCACGGTGAAACCTCGTGGCAGGAGACGTTGCGTGGATCCGGTCGCGACCTCGCCGATCTGTGGCGCAACGAGACATTGCGCGCGAGCCTCGCCATCGTGTTCTGGATCCAGTTCGCGATGGGCACGACGAATCCGATCCTCGATCTGCACGTGCGCGATCTGCTCGCGAGCGACGATTCGGATCACAAGCTCGCGACGAGCTTTCTGTTCAGCGGCATGGCAGCGGTCAACCTGCTCGCGATGCCTGTGTGGGGGAAGCTCGGCGACAGGCATGGTCACGCGTCGCTGCTCGTGACCGTTGCTCTGTGGAGCGGACTCGCGCTCGTCGCTCAGGGCTTGGCGCCGATTTTTTGGCTGCTTTTCGCGGCCAGGCTCGTGTTCGGCGCGGTGATGGCGGGCAGTTCGCCGCTTTCGTTCGGGCTCGCGGCGCGCGAGGCGAGCGTCGATCGACGCGGTGGAGCTTTCGGCGTCGTCTTCGGTGTGCGCACGATGGCGATCGCACTGTCGGCGATGCTCGGCGGATGGCTGTCGCGCTTCGTCGGAATTCCCGGCTTGTTCGTTGTCGGCGGAATCGCCGTCGTCTTGACCGCGTGGTGGATGAAGCGCGTCGCTCAGCGGCGTATTTTGCGCAACACGTCGGGCGGATGAGCGGCGATCAGCGTCATCGCGCCGCTCCCGATCTCGCCCGAGAGGTGAACGACGCCACCTTTGTCGATTTGCATCGCGCTCTGGACACGATTGGAAGCCGAAACCTGTTGCCCGAGCATGAGCTGCGTCGCCAACTGCGACAACCAAGGTTCGTGACCGATCAACGCGACGCGCGCGAACGTCAGTGCACGCAAATTCGTGAGTAGGAGTTCGTCGGGAGAGCGCGCAAGTTCGAGGACGACTTCACTTTCACCATCGCACAGCGTGAGCGCGAGCTCGGCCGTTTCTTGGGCGCGCAAGTGCGGACTGAAGAGCACGCGGTCGAAGCGCACGCCGATTCGCTCCAAACCTGCGACGACGCGGACGAAACGCCGACGGCCCTTCGCGCTCAGCGGACGCTTTTCGTCGCTGCCGCCTTGCTCGCGCAACAGGGCTTCGGCGTGGCGGATGAGGTAGAGATCCATTCACTCGGTCTTTCAGGCCCTGGCCCACGCGTTCCAGCGCTCGCGATCCGTTGCGAAATGAGACAGCGCCGTTTCGAGCATCGCGTCGCGCTCGCGACGAGCCGCGTTGCGCTGCGAGTCGAGCGCAGCAGGATCCTGCGCGTCCGACGCCGCAGACGACGAAACCTCGGCCGCAACTTCCTCGATCGCCGCGTCGTGCCACGCGCCCAACACGTCCTGCAACTCGCGCTCGCGCGTCGAGTCGCGCCCCAACCATTCGAGCGCGTAACGCGCGCGGCGCACGCGACGGCGCCAGCGATGTACGGCTTCGGCTGCGTGATCACCCTGCTCGACGACGCGAGCCGCGCGCACCACGCGAGTGGCGAATCCGCGCGCGCATCGTTCAGCGGCCTCGAACTCGGGCCACGGGACGCACGCGAGTCCGACGAGCAACGCTTGCGGAGCCGACGTCGCGAGGATCGCGCGCGCGCGACGCAGTTCTTCGGCGCGCGTCTCTGCCGACTGCACATCGGGTGCGACGTCCGTTCGACGCGCCAGCAACACGTCGACATCGCGCACGTGCGACACGAGCCGACGCAGGCGCCGCAGATCGTCGCGCAGTGCCGCGCGTCCGCCGAGTTCGATCCACACCGACAAGCGACCCGCTGCGACGCGCAGTTGGTGCACCGATTTCGCATCGCCGACGTCGATCACGGCTTCGACGCGCCGAGCGAGTTCCTCGAGCCAAGGATGGGGGGAGATCGCGTTCGTAGAAGTCATCGGGCTGTGAGGAAGCATATCCGCGCCCGGCGGACGCGTGGTTTTCGATCAAGATCGCGTGAAGAACGCAGTCTTCGTCGCCAGGGTCCTGGCCGCAGTGATTTCGGCGTGAGACCATGTTCAGGATCAACCGCTGCCGCTCGATGCCGACTCCATGGACGACGCCGACGAAATCACGCTGAACGCCGCCGGTCGCGGTGAAACGCCTCCGCGCGCGGGAGAGCGCGACGCCTCCGCTCTCGATGATTCGCAGCTCTTCATCAACCGAGAAATCTCACTGCTCGAGTTCAATCGGCGCGTGCTCGAGCAAGCCAAAGACGAGCGCACTCCGCTGCTCGAACGGCTGCGCTTCCTCACGATTTGCAGCACGAATCTCGACGAATTCTTCGAGATTCGGGTGTCGGGCCTGAAGCAGCAAGTCGAGTACGACGTGCGCCAAGTCGGATCCGACGGGATGAGCGCGCCGGAGACGCTCAAACAGATATCGGCCTTCGCGCACCAACTCGTCGACGAACAGTACCGCACCTTGAACGAGGTGTTGTTGCCCGCCCTCGCTGTCCAAGGGATCCGCATCCTGAAGCGCGTTGATTGGAACGACGCGCAGCAACAGTGGGTGCGTCGACACTTCGAGCGTCTGGTTCTGCCGGTGCTGACGCCGATGGGACTCGATCCGGCGCATCCGTTCCCGCGCATCCTGAACAAGTCGCTCAACTTCGTCGTCCAACTCGAAGGCGTCGACGCGTTCGGCCGCGAATCAGGCGTCGCCGTCGTGCAAGTGCCGCGCTCGCTGCCGCGTTTGATCGAGCTGCCGAAATCCGCAGCCGGTGCGCCGCACGATTTCGTGATGCTCAGCTCGATCCTGCACGATCAAGTCGAGCAGTTGTTCCAAGGCATGCGGGTCCTGTCGTGCCACCAATTCCGCGTCACGCGCAACAGTGATCTGTGGGTCGAGGAAGAGGAAGTCGACGACCTCTTGCACGCGATCAAGGGTGAGCTGACGTCGCGCAACTACGGCGAGGCGGTGCGGCTCGAAGTCGCGGCGGACATCAGCGACGAGGTCGCACAATTCCTGCTCGAAAAGTTTCGTCTCGGAGCAGACGACCTCTATCGCGTGAACGGGCCTGTGAACCTCGGGCGCCTCGCGTCGATCACCGAAGACGTCGATCGGCCCGATCTCAAGTACGCGCCGTTCACGCCGACCGTTCCGCGTCGATTGCAGCGAATGAGCGACGTGTTCGAAACGCTCAAAAAAGGCGACATCGCGCTGCACCATCCCTTCGAGTCGTTCACGCCGATCGTCGAATTCGTGCGCACGGCCGCCGTCGATCCGGACGTCCTCGCGATCAAACAGACCCTGTATCGAACCGGCTTGGATTCGCCGCTCGTCGAGGCCTTGCTCTTGGCGGCTAGAAGCGGCAAGGAAGTGACCGCCGTCGTCGAATTGCGTGCGCGTTTCGACGAGGCCGCGAACATCGATCTCGCCACGAAGTTGCAGGAAGCCGGCGCGAAAGTCGTGTATGGCATCGTCGGCTACAAAGCTCACGCGAAGATGCTGCTCGTCGTGCGTCGTGAAGGCCGGCACTTGCGCCGCTACGTGCATCTCGGCACCGGCAACTACCACTCGAAGACGGCGCGCGTGTACACGGACTGGTCGCTCTTGACCGCCGATCGCGACATCGCCGAAGACGTGCACATGCTCTTCGTCCAGATGACGGGACTGGGGCGTGCGCGACATCTGAAACGCTTGCTGCAGGCGCCGTTCACTTTGCTCAAAGGTCTGCTCGACCTGATCGAGTACGAGACGAACGAAGCACGCCACGGCCGTCCGGCGAAGATCGTCGCGAAGATGAACGCACTCGCCGAGCCGCGTCTGATCCAAGCGCTCTACGAAGCGAGCCGAGCCGGCGTGTCGATCGACTTGATCGTGCGCGGCATCTGCTGTCTCCGGCCCGGCGTTCCAGGCGTGTCCGACAACATTCGCGTACGCTCGATCGTCGGGCGTTTCCTCGAGCACAGCCGGTTGTTCGATTTCCACCACGGCGGCGTCCAAGTGACGTATGCCGCGAGCGCCGACTGGATGCAGCGCAACTTCTTCTCACGCGTCGAGACCGCGTTTCCGATCGACGATGCGCGCATCGCCGCTCGCGTCGTCGCCGATGGACTGACAGCGTACTTGGATGACGACATGCAGGCGTGGACGCTGGGGGCCGACGGCCACTACTCTCGTGCGCCCAGGCGCAGTGACAGACCGCAGTACTCCGCACAGTTCGAATTGCTCGAGCGGCGCGCGTACGACCGCTTCGATCAGGTCAGACCGATCTCGTAAGCACTCGTCGCGAGCTTCTCGGCCTCCTGTTCGAGATCAGCACGCAAGAGCGGATTCTCGTCGAGCCATTGCGGCGGAAATGACAGCAAATAGCCGTCTTTCTTCGTTTCGATCCCGACCTTCACGGCCGGCGTCTGTCCGCGATCGCGGTTCAAGAGCACCGCGAGTCGGAACACCAAGATCAGTCGTTCCACGGTAGCGCGCATCTCGGGCGAAACCGCTTCGATGCGTTCGGGCGGGAAGCGTCGGCGCTGTCCTTCGATCAGTGCGGCGAGCACGACTTGGTCCTCGCGCGAGAAGCCAGGCATGTCGCTGTTCTCGACGATGTACGCACCGTGTCGCTGATGTCCGCCGTACGAGAGCGTCAATCCGATCTCGTGCAAGCGCGACGCCCACACGAGGAAGCGTTCACCGAATTCGCGCGGGATCGCGAAGCCGCCGAAGGCCTGGTGGAACAACTCGATCGACGAAGCCAGGACCCGCGCACTCTGCTCGACGTCGACGGCGTAGCGTTCCATGAAGCGCTTGATGGTCTTGTCGCGCACGTCTTCGTGTCGCACGCGGCCGAGCAAGTCGTAGATCAGGCCTTCGCGCATCGCACCTTGTGAGACGCGCATGTGTTCGATGGCCAGGCCGTCGAAGAGCGCGCTGAGGATCGCGACGCCGCCGGCGATGACGTTCACACGTTCGGGATCGAGACCTTTGATGCGCGTGAATTCAGCCGGCTTGCCGATCTCGATCAATTCGCGCCGCAACTTGCGCAGTCCCTTGCCCGTGATGCCGCCGGCACTCCATTCGTTCGCACGCAAGATCTGCTCGATCGAAGTCAGCGTGCCCGACGAGCCCACGGCTTCCTCCCAACCTGTCGATCGATAGCGTTTTTCGAGCGGTTTCACTTCCAGTCGCGCCGTGATGCGCGCCTTGTCGAACTTGTCACGCGTCACGTCGCCGGTGCCGAAAAAGCGCATCGACCAATTCACGCAGCCCATGTGCAAGCTGTCCGTGCGCAGCGGTTCGAAGCGCTCGCCGATGATGCATTCCGTGCTGCCGCCGCCGATGTCGACGACGAGTCGACGCGCGGTGTCGTCGGACAGATCGTGTGCGACGCCCAAGTAGATCAAGCGTGCTTCCTCCAGGCCCGACACGATCTCGATCTGATGTCCGAGGGCTTTTTCGGCGCGCGTCAGGAACGCGCGTGAATTGCGAGCGATGCGCAGCGCACTCGTTCCGACGGCACGCACGTTGTCCTCGGGCATTCCTCGCAGTCGCGCACCGAAGCGTTCGATGCACGCGAGCGCGCGCTCTTCGGTGATCTCGTCGAGTCGACGCTTGTCGTCGAGACCAGATGCGAGCGAGATGCGCTCACGCAAGCGATCGACGATGTGCAACTGGTCTTGCACGGTCCGCGCGACGACCATGTGAAAGCTGTTCGAGCCCAGATCGACGGCTGCGAACGTGTCTTGAGTGCGATCCGATGCCACGGACCTCCTATACCGACGAATCGCGCGACACGCAACGCGCTGATGTTCTCAATCGTCGTCGGGAAATGTCCAGGCCGCGCGCAACGCCTCGAGGATCTCGCGGCGGACGATCGACGGCGCGAGGCGACTCGTCTCCAGATACGACGCGTGCTCGCTGAAGAGTCCAGGGTGGGCGCGACCGAACCACAGCTCGGGCGAGGGCGTTGTCTGCGGGTGGTGATGCCAGCGAATCGCGGCGGTTTCAGAGCTGTTTTCGAGCACATTCAAGCGCGCCGCGAGCGTCTCCAAAGCCGGGCGCGCGAGCGGGGGACGCGACACGAGATCGAACCACGAATGCGTGCCGATGACGAAGCGATAGGTCGCACCTCCCGCTCGTTCGCCGATCGCGAGCACGCGGTCGGCCCCCGACGATCCGAAGAGCGCGTGTCGACCCGGTTCGAAGCCCGGCGCTCGCGACGCGAAAATGCACAAGTCCAGATGCGTGATGTCGTCACGACTTCCTGCGGCGAGCGCGGCTCGGTCGGTGCGCGAGCGTTCCAATTCCGCGCACCACAGATCCTCGAAGCGCTCGAGATCGCCCGTGACGATGTCGTCGAGTTCCCAAACTGCGTCGCGCATCACGATTTCGCGCCGCTCGCGATCCGACGCACCCACGAATCGCGCGCGCCACGGCGACCGATCGACGTCGACGAGTCCGTTCAAGACGAGGTCGACTTGGTACGAGCGCTCGTTCGGCATCTCGAAGAAATCCCCAGCGCGCGCGACGTCGACGAGTTGCGCTTCGATCGCCAGTGCTCGCTCGGGGAAGCGCGCTGCGAAGGCCGCGCACAGACCGTCGGTGTCGTAGTGATTGTTCGCGATCGCGGTGCAGCCGCGCGCCAGTTCTTCGCGACGGTCCGCGGGCAATCGATCGAACGCGAGCACGATCTCGGTCGAGAGATCGCGCCTCAATTCTGCCGGCGTCGTGTTGCCCGGCCAGTGCGACAAATTCAGGCCCGGCTGCCCCCACGTCCCGTCGACGCTGATCTGTCGCTCACCCGTGCGCTCCGCGCTGAATCGAATCGGCAGGTCCATCAGCGCCTGAGCTCTTGCCCCTGCTTTTCAGGCTCTTTTTCCGGCTCTTTTTCTTTCTCGAGGATGCGCGTCAGGCGTTCGACATTGTTGCGCGAATCGCGCGCCGCGATCTCCAGGAACCCGCGCATGTCGGCCGTCAGATCCTTGCGCGCCAACTGCTCGGTCGCGCGCAACAACGCTTTCTCGTACAGCGCTTTCGCGCGCGGCAAGTCGCGCTTCAAGTTGTAGTCGAGCACCACGGCGAGGTCGTTCAGGTAGTTCGGATCGTCGGGCGAGAGCGACAAGGCCTTCTCGTACGCGACGAGCGCTTTCTCCCACAACTCCTTCGCACGCGCGCGATCCTCTTCCTTCTTGGACTTGGCCAGCGCGTCGCCGGCGTCGCGATTGAAGAGCCCCACGTTGTTCCAGTACGGAGCGTGCTCGGGCACGACCGCCGTTTGAATTTCGGAGAGCAGCGCCGCGTCTAGGTTGCGCTGCTTGTTGGCGCTCCATCCGATCAACGCATCGAGGATCGGAATGTTGTAGCCGCGGTTCGAGTCGATCGAGCGCACGAGGTCGACGGGATTGTCGGTGAAGTTCTTCGCGAGCGCTTCGATCGCCTCCGCGAACTTCTGTTGGTGGAAGCGCGCGAGCGCCGTGTAGAACCACGAGTTGTAGAAGTCCGGCCGCTCCTTCAATGCCGCTTGGAACGCCTCTTCGGCCGGTGCGTACTGCTTCTGCTCGAACTGCGCGAAGCCGAGCCACCACAAGATCGAGCCGTCGCCGGGGTCGTCCGGTCCCCAGTTCTGCGTGAAATTCGCAGCGCCTGCTTGCAGCGTCGTCACGAACTGCGCGCCGTCGAGCGCGCCTTTGATCTCGTTGAAGTCGACGACTAAGGGGTCGAATCCGAGCGCCAGGGCGTACTCACGCGCCGCTTCTTCGGGCTTCTGCTTCCAACCAAACGCACGCGCCAGTTCCAAGTGCGGCGCTGCCGAGCGCGCTTTAGCCGCCGGCGTCGCGATCGTCGAGAGCAAGTTCGCCGCGCGCAAATTGGCCGAACACGCCGCCTCCCAGTGTTTCTCCGCCGCCGGCTTCTCCGCTTCGATCTGGTTCGCGGCGACGAACTGCGCCATCGCGACTTGTCCGAGCATCAAGTGCGTCTCGGGATCGTTGGGCGCGAGAGCGCACGCTTTGTCGGCGGCCGAGCGTGCGAGCGGCAGGTTGCGCGCGTACCACGCCGACTCCGCGAGAGGGCCGAACGCGTCGGCGAAGCGCACCGGATCCGCCTTGGTGGCCTTCTCGAGGTAGTTGACCGCGTCGATGAACGCCATGTCGACGACGCCGCCGGGCGCGCGCTCTTGGATGTAGCCCTTCGCCTTGAAAGCGAAGGCCATGCCGTACAGGTACTCCATGTCCGGCCCTTTGGCGCCCGCGTGGTCGAGCTTGTCGATCGCGTCGAGCGCGTCGTTCACGCGCCCCTGCGGCAGCCAACTGCGCAGCGTCCACATGCGCGTCTTGAGCGTCGCTCCATCTTGTTTTTCAGCTGTTTCGAAGGCGATTTGCGCATCGGCTGCTTTGCCCTCGGCGAGCAACGCGCGGCCCTTAGCGACGAGTTCGTCGACGGTTTCGGCATGCGCGTGGACCGCGAAGAGCGGCAGGACGAGGAGGAGGAGCTTCGTGAACATGGTCGATTCGACTTTCTAGAAAAGGTGCGCGCGTCAGCGCAACGATGCTGCCCAACGATCGGCGTCTTGGATACGCGTGTCGCGCTTCGATGCGAGTGCTTCTTTGCAACGTGCGAGCCAACCCTTCGGTCCGCGCACGTCTGCGCCTGCGTCCGGTCCGGTCGCGAGGCATATTTCGAACCACGCGAGCGCCGACGCAGCATCGCCGACGAGCGTGAGTTCCAACACGCCGAGCGAACGGTACGCGTCGCTCAAGTTGGATTCGATTTCTTCGAGTGCGCGAGCCGAACCCTTGTCGTCGATCGCGCGCGTGCGCATGTCGACGACTCGACGCTCGTCGATCGCTGCAGCGTGCGCGAGCCATCCGCGCGCGACTGTGGGATCGCGTTGCAGGTAGTCGACGAGCACGCGCCCCGCCTCGCGCAATGTCGTTGCGTCTTCGGATTGAAGCTCGAGCGCGGCTTGGAATCCTGCGAGAGCGCGCTCCATCATCTCTTTCGCACGCGTCAGTCGACGATTGGCCTCGTCGACTTTTCCGGCGGCAGCCAGCGCGCGCGCGCCGATCTCGAGCGCGACAGCGGCGTCTCGATTGGAACTCGCCGCGAGCCTCGCGTAGTGCACGTTCGCGCGGTCGTACTCGTGCACGTAGTCGAAGACGCGCGCCGCCTTCTCGAGCGCTTCGAGACCGGCTCCGCCGCTGCCGCTCTCGGATTCGATGTAGCGCGCGCCGATCTCCGCGAGGCCTGCGAGAGCGCTCTCCGCGAGCGGCGCGTGCGCAGTCGACAGCGCGCCCTTTGCGGCGTCTTCCACCGACAAGAATGCGTCGCGCGCACCGTCCAGATCGCCTTGCCGCGCGCGCGCGAAACCGAGTCCGGCGCGCGTCGTCGCGATGCGCGCATCACATTCCGCCGACCGTGTTCCGTCCGTTTTTTTGCACGCCTTGAAGTCGGCTTCGGCAGCTTGGAACGCGGCCGGATTCGCGCGACCGGCGGCGAACTCGTCGAACGCGCTCGCGAGGCGTTCCGAAGCGAGCGTCCACAGCGCCGGCGCACTCGTCGGATGCGCGGCGGTGAAGCGCTCGTACTCGCGGATCGTCGCCTCGCGGCCCGCCGACTGCGTGACCGAACCCGCCAGCCACTCGTGCAAGGCCGAGCTGTCGGGAAAGAGCGCGAGTCCGTTCTGGGCGATCGATCGCGCTGCAGTGTCGGCACCGCGGTCAGATTCGACACCCACGAGGCGGCCCCAAACTTTCGGATCGCGCGGATCGCGTGCGAGCGCCGCGAACGAGGCCGTGCGCGCTTCGTCCAAGTCCTTCGCGTTCTCGGGGACGCTCTGCGTCGCTCGACCGAGGCGCATCGCGTCGGCCCACACGCTCTCCGGCGTAGCGCCGCCCGGCAGCACGATATTCTGTCCGTCGAGCGCGTCGATTCCGGCCCGCGCATGCAGCCGCGCTTCGTCGTAGCGCTCCAACCACAGCGCCGCGCGACTGGCGCCGAGTTCCGCACGCGGACCGCCGCGTTTTTTGGCGGCCTCGACGTAGTCGGTGAGCGCGCGCTCGGCATGATCGCGCGCTTCGCCGACGAGCGGCCCGCGCGACTCGGCCTGCGGTGCGCGCGACTCGGCCTGCGGTGCGCGCGACTCGGCCCGCGGCCCGCGCAGTGCTTCGAGCACGATCTCACTCGACGTATCGGCGCGCAGAATGCGCAGATCGGCGCTCTCGGGAGCGGTCGCCACTGCGTGATCGAGCACGCGGACCGCCGCGCGCAGGTCGCCGCTCGCCAAAAAGCCTCGGGCGCGTGCGACTTCGCTCTGCGTGACGAGGACGCCCAGCAGACTGCGCGCTTGGTCGTACTCGCCGCGACGGATCGCGACGACCGCAGCGCTCGGGACGTCGGCCGCGACCGCGGGATCGCCCGTTTTTTCCGGGGTCGCGTCGAGCACCGCGCGCGTGATGGCGGCGCGCGAAAAATCGCCTTGAACCTCGGGGAAGAGCGCGCGCAATCGTTCGTCGAGCGCGCGCTCCACACGGGCGGCCTCGTCAGCGCGAGCGGCGCGAGCCTCCTCGGGCCCGAGACTACCGCAACCCACCGACGCGGCGCTGAGGAGGAGGGCGCAGATGTGCACGCAGAGGTACACGCAGTGGCGCCCAGAGTGGCGCCCAGAG
>JAWXBU010000098.1:0-5897 GCA_034440255.1 Planctomycetota bacterium
CGACCACCCCCGCATTCAACACCTTCGGCGACAATCCCGCACAAGCGATGACAAACGGCACCCGTCCCTCCTCCCTCCCAAAAATCGCGATCGCCATCTTCGAATACATCGACTTGGCGCGATCCGCCAAGTCCCTCACCCCCGCCTGATCCAATTCCGGCATATCCGCAATCAAAACATGCGCATCCCCGCGCGCGACAACCAACCCCTTCAACTTCTCGAAGCTCGCCGCGACATCCCCGCCCGCCGACGCCGCCCCTTTCTTCTTCGCTTCCTTGAGCTGCGTCTGCAACTGCTCGAGGCGCGCGGGAATATCCTCGACCGAACTCTTCAAACTGGCAGCCACATCGCGCACGAGTCGCCGCTGATCTTGCACGTACTTCACGGCTTCCGGCCCGGTGAGCGCTTCGATCCGCCGCACACCCGCCTGCACCGCACGTTCACTCACGATGACGAACGGACCAATATCCCCGGCCGCGCGCACGTGCGTTCCGCCGCACAACTCCATCGACCAACCGCCTACGTCCAACACGCGCACGGTCTCGTCGTACTTCTCGCCGAACATCGCGACCACTCCTCGCGCCTTGGCCGCGTCGAGCTTCTCGACCGTCGTTTTCGCGGCTGAATTCTCGCCGATTTTTTCGTTCACGATCGTTTCGACGCGCTCGATCTCATCCGCTGTGACACCTTTCGGATGGCTGATGTCGAAGCGCAGTCGATCGGGTCCGACGTAGCTGCCCTGCTGCGCGACGTGCGCTCCCAAGACCTCTTTCAAAGCGCGGTGCATCAGGTGCGTCGCCGTATGGTTCTTCATGGTGCGCTCGCGCCGCACGACATCGATGCTCGCGCGTACCTTCTTCTTCGCGAGTTCGCTCGGATCACTCCCGCTCGAGCGCGTGAGCTTGCCGAGGTGCACGATCACAGCACCCATGCGCTTCGTGTCGCGTATTTGAATCGTGAACGAACCGTCGGTCGCTTCGATGGTCCCTGAATCGCCGACCTGTCCGCCGCCCTCGGCGTAGAACGGACTCTCGGCCAGCACGACGCCGATCTCGGCCGCGTCGCTGCCGGCTTTACCGAGGTAGAGCACGTCTGTCTCGATCGAGTGCGCGCGCGCACCCTCTTCGTGACACGTCGAGCGCGTCGGTTTCACGCTCGCGAGCGCTTCGGCGGACAACACCTGTTTGAACTTGCCTTCGGCCTTGCTCGCGTTTTGGTGCGCCTCTTTCGCGCGATCCCAACCCGACAGATCGACCGCAAGACTGCGCTCGCGCGCCATCAGCTCGACTAGATCCTGCGGGAACCCGTACGTCGCGTACAGCTCGAACGCTTCGCCGCCGTCGATCGTCTTGGATCCCGACTTGGCGAGTTTCGTCGCCACGTTCTCGAAGAGCACGAGCCCGCGGTCGAGCGTCTTGCCGAAGCTCTCTTCTTCGCTCTTGACGAGGAATTGCACGTGTTCGGCGCGCGCGCGCATCTCGGGGAACACGCCACCCAAAACCTCGGCCACGCTCGGCACGACCTCGAAGAGAAACGGATCCTTCTGCCCGAGCGCCTGCCGCCCGAAGCGTGACGCGCGACGGATCAAGCGGCGCAACACGTACCCGCGACCTTCGTTCGAAGGCAGCGCCCCGTCCGCGAACGCAGCCGTCACCGCGCGCGTGTGATCGGCGATCACGCGGAATGCGATGTCCTTCTGCGTCGCACTCGCTTCGTAGCGCTTGCCGGTCGAGCGTTCGATCGCGGCGAAGATCGGTTCGAACAAATCCGTGTCGTAGTTCGAGGACTTCTTCTGCAGCACCGACAGCACGCGCTCGAAGCCCATGCCCGTGTCGACGCTCTGCGCCGGCAGTTTTACCAAGCGTCCGTCGTCGAGTCGGTTGAACTCCATGAACACGTTGTTCCAGAGCTCCATGAAGCGCTCGTTGCCGACGTTGACGCCGATCTTCGGGTCCGCTCCGTCCAGCGGGTTCGAACCGGGCCCGCCGCGATCGATGTGGATTTCCGTGCATGGCCCGCACGGCCCGGTGTCGCCCATCTCCCAGAAATTCGCTTTGCGTCCGAAGCGCAACACGCGCGAGGGATGCACGCCGGCCTTCTCGATCCAGATGCGCGCGGCATCCTCGTCGGCAAGCAGTCCATCCTTCGCATCGCCCGCGAACACCGTGACCCACAAGCGCTCTGGATCGAGGCCCCAGGTCTTCGTGAGCAGATCCCACGACCAGGTGATCGCCTCTTCTTTGAAGTAGTCGCCGAACGACCAGTTCCCGAGCATCTCGAAGAAGGTGTGGTGGTACGTGTCGACGCCCACTTCCTCGAGATCATTGTGTTTGCCCGAGACGCGGATGCACTTCTGCGTGTCGACAGCGCGCTTGTAGGGCCGCGTCCCCGTTCCGAGGAACACGTCTTTGAACTGGTTCATCCCCGCGTTCGTGAAGAGCAACGTGGGATCGTCCTGCGGAAAAACCGGACCACTCGGCACGACGCGGTGCCCGCGTTCGGCGAAAAAGTCGAGGAAGTCCTGGCGGACGCGGGCGGCGCTGAAACGCGGGTTTCGTTCGCTGGTCATCGTGATTCAATGCGCGCCGGCGCATGCAATGCTGCGCCGGCCCTGCGCGGTCTGAAGTGCAGTCGGAGGTACGGTCGGAAAGGCCGCCGATCCGCCGGGCCACCGCTCGGGTAGACCGTCGATCGGGCAGGCCGTCGTGTGGGGCGGAACTCTACAGTTTCGTCGCCCGTTGCGCCGTCGCCGGCGCTTTGGGCGCGTCGTCCTCGTCGCTCCCGCTGGCGGCAGAAGTCTCGCCGCTCACAGCCTTCAGAGTGGCTTTGCTCTTCAATGACTTCTCGATCTGCGCCCCGATGTCGGGATTGTCGATCAAGAACTGACGCGCCTTCTCCATTCCTTGCCCAAGGCGCACTTCGCCTTCGGTCGGATGCTTCAGCGAATACCACGTGCCCGACTTGAGCACGATGCCTTCGACGAGTCCGAGCTCGAGCATCTCGCCTTCGCGGCTGATGCCGTGGTTGAAGAGGATGTCGAACTCGACCTTTCTGAACGGCGGCGCGATCTTGTTCTTCACGACCGTCACTTTCGTGCGGTTGCCGATCACTTCTTCGCCGTCCTTCAACTGTCCGATCTTGCGGATGTCGAGACGCACCGAGGCGTAGAACTTGAGCGCGCGCCCGCCCGTCGTCGTCTCGGGGCTGCCGAACATGACGCCGATCTTCTCGCGGATCTGGTTGATGAAGATCACACAGCACTCCGACTTCGAGATGGCACCCGTCAGCTTGCGCAACGCCTGACTCATCAAGCGCGCGTGCAGACCGACGAAGCTGTCGCCCATCTCGCCCGCGATTTCGGCGCGCGGAACCAACGCTGCGACCGAGTCGATGACGACGACGTCGACTGCGTTGCTGCGCACGAGCGTCTCCACGATCTCGAGTGCTTGCTCACCCGTGTCCGGTTGCGACACGAGCAGGTCGTCGAGTTTGACGCCCAGCTTGCGTGCGTAGCTCGGATCGAGCGCGTGTTCCGCGTCGACGAAGGCACAGATTCCGCCTGTTTTTTGCGCATTGGCGATGACGTGCAAGGTCAGCGTCGTCTTGCCCGAACTTTCCGGCCCGAAGATCTCGACGATGCGTCCGCGCGGCAACCCCTTGCCGCCGAGCCCGACGTCGAGTCCGACCGAGCCCGTGCTGATGCCCACGATCTCTTTGATGATCGTGCCTTCGCCCATGCGCATGATCGCGCCTTTGCCGAAGGCTTTTTCGATCTCCGACATGGCCGCGTCGAGCAACTTCGTCTTCTCGATGCGCTCGCGATCGGGCGGCGGGGTCTTCTGCGTCTCGTTCTTCGGCTTCTGCTGCACGCTGATGGTTTCTTTCACGGTCGACTTTTCTGGACGCCGAGCGGCATCCGACGGGTCCACGGCCGAATCGGCCGCCGGACCGGCGCTCACGGGTGGACTGTATAGAGGTTCTGGTCCGCGGAGCAAGGCGCTGTTTTCGAGTGTGTCCACGTCCGTTGCTCCCTTCCCCTATCCAGACGATCGGCGCGCGCGCCGGTTGCGGTTGGCGTCGGATTTTCTTGGAACGAGGCGCGCTCAGACGAGAGCGAAGGAATCCAGGCCCGGATAGTGCGGACGAGCACCCGGGACCGAACCGAACAGAGTCGCGGCGGTCGGCGACCAAGCCAGGTCGAGTGCGAGTGCGGCGAAGCCCTCGGGGAGACTGGCGCGCCTCCGCGGTCGCGCGACGGTCACGTGCGGAGTGAACGATTCCGCGCTATCCCACGTCAGGCCGGAGTCTTCGATGGCGGCGGCAGTGGCGCGTCGGAGTGCGACGAGGCGGGTGAGATCCAACTCGGAACCAGCGACGTCAGCCCATAAAACGCGCGGTGAGGAGGCTTCGCCAAAGAAGCTGGCCCCGCGCAGAGTCAGCTTCAAAGACGGCATGTCGCGCAGGTAGCCGGCCAGGTTCGAGCGCAACGTCGGCAAACTCTCGGCTGCGATCTCACCCAGAAAACACAGCGTGAGGTGGTAGTCCTCGCGTTCGTGCAACTTCCAATCGCGAGCGTCGAGGACGCTCGTGACGCGCTCGTGCAACGTGGCACTGTTCGCCTCATCGAGCGCGAGTCCGACGAAACAGCGCAACGTCGCATCCATCCCGCAGAGTTCAGGGCACTGTGCAAATCGCGCGCAGATCGTCGTAGCGCGCGTCGATCTCGCGCCGAGTGCGACCGGCCAACGCCTCGATCCCGAAACCCTGCACGCACCACGACGCCGAAACCGTTCCGTAGAGCATCGCTTGCCGCAGCGTCTCGGGGTTCACATTCCCCTGCTCGGCGATGTGCCCCATGAAGCCGCCCGCGAACGAATCGCCGGCGCCGGTCGGATCGACGACGTCCCCGATCGGGTACGCCGGCAGCGAAAAATGCACGTCTTTCCCGAGCAAGAACGCTCCGTGCTCGCCCTTCTTCAAGATCACGTAGCGCGGCCCGAGTCCGAGCACGGCACCCGCCGCCTTGATGAGATTGCGCTCGCCCGTGAGCATCCGCGCTTCTTCGTCGTTCAACACCACGGCGTCGACGCGACGCAAGAGATGCAGCAAGTCCGCTCTAGCTGTGTCGATCCACAAGTTCATCGTGTCGACGACGGTGAACTTCGGTTTCGTGACTTGATCGAGCGCGCGCATCTGCACTTTCGGCGCCGCGTTCGCGAGGAACACCCACGTCGCGGCACGCATCGCGGTGGGCACCTTCGGCTCGAATTTCTCGAACACGTTGAGCTGCGTCTCGAGCGTGTGGCGCGTGTTCCAATCCGATTCGTAGCGACCCGACCAGCGGAACGTGCGACCGTCGGCGTGCTCGACGCCGCTGGTGTCGATGTTGCTCTTCTTCAAGAGCTCCAGATCCTGCGGCCGGAAGTCGCGCCCGACGACGGCGACCAATTGCACAGGCACGAACATGCCAGCGGCGATCGAAAAGTACATCGCCGAGCCGCCCAAGACGTCGATGCGACGTGTGTGGATGGTCTCGATGGTGTCGTACGCGAGTGTTCCGATGACGAGGAGTGACATGCTCCTCTACGTTGCCCGTTCACCGGCCGTCCTCGCAAGGGTGAAGCGGCCTGAATCGCTCAGAAACTGGTCCGCTCGAGCGTCGTGTGTGCGAGCTCGCATCGGAACGTCGAGTCCCGCGGACTCGCGGGTTTCTACTGGCCGTCCTCGGCATCCTTTTCGGCGTCGTGCACTTCCTCGCGCAACTTGGCGCCGCCGGGCATGAGCAAGAACAGTCCGCCGACGAGTCCCATGCCCATCGACAACAAGCGGAACGTGACGCTGACTGCGATCCCGAGCGTCGCCGGCGCCGAAAGCATGTGGAACAGCGACGCATACGC
>JAWXBU010000099.1:0-28455 GCA_034440255.1 Planctomycetota bacterium
CGCGCGCGCGCATCGAGGCCTGCGACGCCGATCCGGTGCTCGTGCGACTGTGCTTGGATTGCTTGATGCCGGCGCGCGCTGCACGGCCCGCCAACGCCGAAGAAGTGGCCAAGGCGATTCACGAGTATCTCGTCTCGGTCGAAGAACGCGCGCAAAAGGCCGAACTCGCTGCGGCCGAATCACGCATCAAAGCAGCCGAAGAACGCAGCCGGAGGCGCTTGGCGGTCGCGCTCGGAGGCACGCTCGTCACGGTGCTCGCGCTGGGTGGTGGCGCTTATTACTGGGTCAGTCACGAGCGCGCACAACGCGAGGAAGAACGCGTTCAGCGCACCGAGCAGACGCGCAACGCCGTCGAAGCTGCGCACGGCGAGTCGATCGAATTCGGACGCGCGGGGAAACCCGTGGAAGCGTTGGCCGCAGCACGACGCGCGCTGTCACTGGCCGAGACGGGCGAAGTCGACGCGGCGCTGCGTGAGCGTGCGCGAAACTTCGTGAGTCAGGCTGAACTCGACGCGAACGCAGCCGAACGCGAGCGCACTCTCCGCGCGCAAGACGAGACGCTGCGCAAGCGACTCGTCGATCTGCGACTGCAACAGATCGAGGGGCTCGGCAACCCGCAACGCGAATCCGAGCTCGACGCGGCGTTCGCAACGGCCTTCCACGACTACGGCGTCGATCTCGAGGGCGACGACCTCGTGCCCGCGTTGAAGCGCATCCGTGAACGCGCCATCGCCGAGGATGTTGCGCTCGCGCTCGACGACTGGGGCCGCGTGCGTCGTCGCGTGCACGGCGCGAACTCGGAGAAGTTCGAAAACCTCCTCTACCTGGCGATGGACCTCGACCCCGAGCCCGGCCGCGTGCAGTTGCGTCAGGCGATCTTCGCCAATGACCTGAACTCACTGCTCGAACTCGCCGCACCCGAGCGCCTCGGCAAACTCGGACCGGGTTCGATCTGGGTCTTGAGCGCGACGTTGTGGGATCGCTTCCAAGAGCACCGGCCCGACGTGTACCGCATGTTCGACCAGGCCTTGAGCCTCTACCCGGGCGACTTCGTGCTGCAGTCGATCGGCGGGAACATGTACCAACTGGCGGGGCGTTTTCAGGCTTCGTTCGCGTGTCGGTCCGCTGCACTCGGCTTGCGGCCGGACGACGCCCGCACGCGCATGGTCGTGGCGGAATCGATGTGGTTCCTCGGACGATTGACCGATGCCGAAGGCGCGTATCGCGCGTGCATCGCGGCGAATCCGACCTACGCGGAACCGCACTACAACTTGGCCCTGATCCTCCAACAGTTGGGGGATTACCCAGGCGCTCTCGCCGAATTGAAGCGCGCGACCGCGCTCGAAGACAATCCCGTCTGGCGTCCGGACCTTTTGTGCCTGCGCTACTACATGAACCAGGCGCAGCGCAGTGAGATCGATGCCGCGCTGGTCGGCGAGGGTGTGGACATCGTGATCGCCACTTACCTCTATCCGCTGATCGATCACCAAGACCCTGCGAAGCGCGATCCTGCGTTCGTGCTGAAAACACTGGGCGAGACGGCCAAGTTGATGGACATCTCCGACTGGGGCTGGGTCTGCGAGACGGTCGCGAAAATCAGGAGCGAAGACTGGTCCGGCGCGTCAGCCGCGATTCGAGGGCACTACAAAGTTCCCAATGCGCTGATCGTCACGTCCAACGCCTTCGACTTCATGCGCGCGCTGATTTGCAGCAAGCTCGGCCAAGACGGCGAGGCTCGCGAGAACTACGAACGCGGCATGGTCGAGTGGAATGCGCAGACGGGCGGCAATCCTGCGGCGTGGAATCGCTCCGACGTGATGCGGTGGCGCAAAGAAGCGGAAGCGGCGCTCGCCAGGTAGCCCTCTTCGCGAACGCTCACAGCCCCGCGAATTTCTTGATGTTGCGTTCGTGCTTCGCGAGCGCCTTCTGCAGCGTCGTGACCGCAGCAGTGACATCCGTTTTCGCGCCCGACTTCAGCGCTGCCTGGAATTTCGCGTGCTTGTCCGCGAGTTCCTTGTCGCCCGCTGCGCCGTCGAGCAGGTACGCGACGACAAGTCCCGCGTCCTGGTAGAGGCGTTCGGAACCGGGGATGTCTTGGATGTCGAGTTTGAACGCGAAAACATCGTCGAGCTTGCTCAACCCGCCGGCCTTCTTGATCCCCTCGAACGCGAACGCGCGCAAGTTCCACGGATCGACTCCGTCCGCGACCTCGGGATTTTTCATGAAGCGCTCGACGTACGACGCGGCGCCGTAGCGCAGCCAACGCGGGATCTTTTTCTCACCCCAGAACGGGCCTGAATACTTCGCGAAGTCGCCGCGACCGTCCTGTGCGACCCATTCGGAGATCGCTGTCCACGACGGGTCGATCGCTTCGACGAAGCTCTGCCCGGCCGCGAAACGCAGCCACTTCGGGCCCCAACTGTCGAGCTTTGGGTCCTTGCGATCCCAATAACTGACGCCGCATCCGAGGTAGAGCGGCGGCTTCACACCCATGTCGAAGAACGCATCCGCGAAGTACGCGCCGTGCAGGGATGAGATGCCCTCGGACTCGATCAAAATCGGCGTCTGTCCGGCGGCTTGGTTGTACTGCTCCAAACTCTTCAGCACGAAGAAGTGCGGCTTCGTCTTGGGCTCGACGCCGAAGATGCGCACGAGTTCGGGGTAGGCCTTTTCCGCGTGCCAGCGCGCCCACTTACCGGTGTCCCACTCGCACGTGGTCCAGACCTCGAAGTGCTCGCCCATGAGCTCCCACGACTGTTCGATCTTCGAGTGGTATTCGTCGGCCTGCGCTGTGTCGAGCCACTGATCGCCGCACTTCCACAGCACCGCGGTCCACTTCGCCATGTCGTCCGGCGCGATCCAGCTGTTGTCGTCGGCGCGGAACTGATGACCAGCGGCCTTCCAATCGGCCGCCTGTTTCTCGCGCGCGACCACGTTGGGATTCGCCCACACGCCCGCAGCCTCTTTCGTCCAACCCATGCGCAAGAAGGTGAGGTCGTTCTCCGCTACCCAATCTTCTTTCCAACGCACGAGGCCCTTCGTCTTCATTTTCGCCGCCTCCTCGCGCTTGTACTTGGCGAGTTCGGCGAAGCTCTCGAACCACTTCTTGTCGTAGAACTGATGGTTGAGGGCCTTGTGCGCATCCTCGTTGCCGACGTCGATCTCGAGGATCTTCAGGTAGACCTTTTTCGCAGCGTCGTTGCGACCCGCTGTCGCGAACGTGCCCGCCAACTCGAGTAGCTTCGGGACATCGCGGCCCAAAGCATGGATCTGCGCATCGACCTCGGTATCGCCACGCGCTTCGAGTGCGAGACTCGGATGAGATGCGGGTCCGATGCAGGCTTGGGGAACGATGCACAGCAACAGTTCGGAGATCATGGCGGGGGCGATGGCTCGAGAGATTGGGGCGAGCTCCGTGGACGGACTCCACGTCGTCGGGATGACACAGCAAGCGCTGTCGAGTCGGCATCCTAACCCCGCGGTCGCGTATTGCGCCCGCACGAGTTTTCGGCCGTCTCCGGCCTGGTCTGCGCCGCGCTGCACGCCGAAAATTCGCTCCCAGATCGAAGGGATGCGCTCGAGCGGTGGCGTCGTCATCCGGATCCATGCCCGCCCGCCTGAGTACGTTTTGCTTCCTTGCCACCACTTCGGCTGGGCTGCACCTGGTGCGGCTCGAACCGGCAACTCGACACCGGCCGGTGCATCGAACTCGAACTCTCGATCACCGCGCCGAGGCGCAGCGCGGTCACTCATGAGGCCGTCATGTGTTCGCGAGAGAGGCTGGGCGGCGACAATGCGCGAGTTCGCGTGACGAAGCGACGCACGAAACACGATACGAAGACGGCGCCGTCCGCTCGGCGCCAACCCAGTCATCTCACTTTTCGGCTCACTTCGCGCGCTGATGATTCATCTGCGCGACCATCCTTTCCTTACCGTCCGGTCCGGCGAACGTGCGTCGTCCCCGATCGATTTCTTCGAGCGTGCAGTTCCGAGGATCGCGAGGAGCACGCCTTGCTCCCGGAGGCTACCGGCATGCTCGGCTGCGGGAGTCCGCGGTTTTCAGGACCCACTGAGAGCGGAATTCGGGCCGAATTCATTGGAGTTCGCTTTTCCGTTCGTTGTCGGAAGCGTGTCCTCCGGTAGGCTCGCGGTCTCGCTCCGACTGCGGAGCCCAACTCGCCGCTCATGACTCACGATCTTCCGCCGCCGACCGTCATCCAGGATTCACGGGCTTTCGAAAGACTGCTGAGCTGGCTCGAGCGCGTCGACGAGATCGCGGTCGACACCGAAGCCGATTCGTTTTTCAGCTATCGCGAGAAAGTCTGCCTGATCCAGATCACGGCCGGCGAAGAGGATTTCCTCGTCGATCCGCTCGCGCGTTTCGACATCACCGGGCTCGGTCGCGTCCTCGCCGACCCGCGCAAGTTGAAGGTCTTCCACGACGGCGAGTACGACATTTTGATTTTGAAGCGCGACTACCGCTTCGAATTCAAGAACCTGTTCGACACGCGCGTTGCGGCTGCGACGCTCGGCACGCAGGCGCCCGGACTGGCGGCCGTGTTGAACGATCACTTCGGCATCGTCCTCGACAAATCGATGCAGCGTTCCGATTGGAGCGCGCGTCCGTTGACCGACAAGCAAGTGCGCTACGCGCGGCTCGACACGCACTTCTTGTTGCCGTTGATGCGCGAACAACAGACCGGGTTGGCGGAACGCCGGCGCACGATGATCGTCGATGGCGAATGTCGTCGTTTGGAAGCGCTCGTGCCACCGCCTGTGCGCTTCGATGCCGACGAATTCGTGAAGCTGAAAGGTGCACGCCTGTTGGCGCCGGTCGAACGTCAAGTGCTGCGCGAAATTTTCATCCTGCGCGATCGACTGGCCGAAGCGAGCAATCAGCCGCCGTTCCGCATCATGAACCCCGACACACTCGTGGAGATCGCTCGACTCCGCCCGCGTACGCTCGAAGCGCTGAGTGGAGTGAAGGGCTTTCCGCCGAAACAAGTGCGTCGGTTGGGCGACGACGTGCTCGACGCGGTGACGCGCGGACTCGAGCTGGGGCCGCTCAAGAAATTTCCTGTTCTGCCGAGCAAAGACGGCACGCACGAGTTGTCCGACGAACAGATCGAACTGCACGAGCGCATCAAGAACTGGCGCAAGAACGTCGCCGCCGACTGGGGCATCGATGCTGCGTATCTGTTGAATCGTCACGTGCTCTTGCGCATCGCGAAGCTCGCGCCGACAAGTGCCGCGTCCGTCGCGCGCATCGAAGGCATGCAGCCTTGGCACGTCGATGAGTTCGCGCCGGCGATCGCCGAAGTGGTGCGCCGTTTCGAGGCGGATGTGCGCTCGGGCAATTGGCAACCGAAACGCCGTCGGCCGACGAGACGGAATGACGACACTGCGGATTTGTTCGCCGGGGACTGAGGGATCCCGGGGTCGCGTCGGACGCATCCTTGCCATACGCCGATCGATCGTCCGTGGATGGGTGAGGTCACCTACGGGCGACCGGCGACGCTACCGACCGCAGCATGGTGAGCGCGAGTCCAACCGACGACTCGAGACACGCGTCGAGTTCGATCGCGCGAAGCGGGCCTATGTCCGCCGAATCAAGAGCGTCTCGAACTTCCGGTGTGCGTGTGACCTTTTGAAGCGAAGGCGAACTCTCTGCCTCGGCAGGAGCGCGCGAGTTCTGGGCCCAGCCGCTCAACTTGATTCGGCGGACATGGCTCGGGTCGAGCGACGCGGCAAGCTCCGTCGCCGTGCGAGAGCCCGTTTTCGGCAGTGTGCTTCGACGCAGGGCTCGCGGTCGGCACGGGCTCTTGGAAGGCTGCGCGAGCACATGCAGGTCGCGATTCGTCCGCCGCTCACCAACCGTCAGCACGCTCGGCGAACTTGATTCGGCGGACATTGCTCGGATCCGCGGCGTTGACACCTCCACGCCGTTCACAACCCAGCAAAACACCACGCGGGCGGCTCTTCCGGACCGGAAAAGCCGCCCGCGTTTGGGCGGTGGTGGAGACGAAGGGAGTCGAACCCTCGACCTACGCATTGCGAACGCGTCGCTCTACCAACTGAGCTACGTCCCCACGATGGGGCGGAGAGGATAGCCGCGCGGAAGGCCGCTGAAAAGCCCGGACAGGCGGCGATTCTTTGGCGACGAAACCCGAGAAAAGCGGGGTTCAGCCCACGGCCCGCAGGTGCATCCGATGGCCGACCACGTCCAACGCCGCCACGCGATAGGCCTCGGCCAGCGTCGGAAAGTTGAAGATGTTGTCGACGAAGGTTTCGACTTCGAGGCCCGCGATCATCGCGATCTGGGCCAGATGGACGAGCTCGGTCGCGCCTTCGCCGATCACGTGCGCGCCCAGGATCTGGCGGCCTTCGGGATCGCAGACGAGCTTCAGCAGGCCGTCCGTTTCTCCGTTGATGTGGCCGCGTGCGATCTCGTCGAAGCGCGCTCGCCCGACCACGGCGCGACCGTGTCGTTTCACGGCTTCCGTTTCGGTGAGGCCGACACTGGCGATCTCCGGGATCGTGTAGACGCCGACCGGAATCGTCGTCGTGGCCACGTGATTTTCGAGGCCGAGGGCGTGACGCACGGCGCGGCGACCTTGATCCATCGAACTCGTCGCGAGAGCCGGCGGACCGACGACGTCGCCGACGGCGTAGATGTGCGGTGTCGCAGTCTGACCGTTCACGTCGACCGTGATGAAGCCGCGGTCGTTCACCGCGAGTCCGGCGGCGCCGAGATTGAGGCCGCGCACGCTCGCCGTGCGACCGAGTGCGACGAGAGCGCGCTCGGCGTTGAGCGTGCGACCGTCGGACAATTTGACCGTCACGCCCGTGATCAGGTCGTTCGTCACCGATTCGTGCTTCACACCGCCGATGTAGCGACCGCCGTCGCGCTCGAAACGCGAAACGAAACGATCGCTGATCTCGGGATCGAGGAAGCCGAGCGGGCGCTCGCCCTTGTCGACCATCACGACCTGCACGCCGAGCGATTGGAAGATCGTCGCGAACTCGGAGGCGATGACGCCGGCGCCCATCACGATCAGCGATTGCGGCAAGTAGATCATCGACAAGATCGAATCGCTGTCGAGCACGCGCTCGTGATCGATCGGAACGTCCGACGGAGCGCGCGGACGCGAACCGGTCGCGATCACGATCGTGTCGCCGGTGACGCGCGCTTTGCCGCCGTTCACGTCGACGAGTTCGACTTCGCTCGGGCTGACGAACGCGGCGCGGCTTTGGCGCAACTCGACGTGATTGCGCACCAATTGGTTCTCGAGGTAGCGCTCGTGCGCTTGTTCGACGCTCTCCAAACGTTGCATCAAACTCGTCACGAGCACTTGGCGACCGACTCCTTGCGGAGCGAGATTCGCCGCTCTTTTTCGCAATCCCGCGAAGTACACAGCGCTCTCACGGAGCGTTTTGCTCGGGATCGTTCCGCGGTGGACGCACTCGCCGCCGATGCGCGCTTCACGTTCGACGAGCAGCACGCGCTTGCCCGCCTTCGCGCCTTGAACAGCCGCCTTGTGACCCGCAGGTCCGCCACCGAGGACGACGAAATCGAAGTGTTCGGGGACTGCGTTCATGCGAAAGCTTTCGTCGTCTTCTCGACGAGTTCGCGGCGCGCGAGCAATTCGTCCAGGTCTTCGGGGTAGATGCCGAGCACGCCGAGAATGGGCAACGCGCGCAACGCCGCGTCGTGCTCGGCGTCGGGACTCTCGGACCAGTGCGCGAGCTCGTCACCGAGCATCACCGTCGCCGCCAGATCGGAGTGTTCCGCAGCGCGCGTGATGTCGTGGTGTCCGTCGATCGCCGCCGAGATCCAGTGAGGCAACTTCCAACGCTCGACCAGACGCGATCCGACCGACGCGTGGAATTCGTCGACGAGACCTTGGAGCACGGACTCTTCGACCGTCGCATCGCGCGCAAGGTCGATGACGGTGCGCAGGACGATCGCGCGTCCGATGTCGTGCAACAGTCCCGTCAAGAACGCGGCTTCGACGTTGCGTCGTCGCTGACGTGCCACTTCACGCGACCAAACGCCGGTCGCTGCGGCGTGCGTGCGCAAGACGCGCATTTCTTTCTCGCGACCTTTGATGCTCGTCGACTTGCCGTTCACGGATGCAGCGATCGCGAGATCGCCCATCGTCGTCATGCCCAAGCGACTGACCGCCTGTTGCAGCGAAACGATCGGTTCACGCGGCGCATATGCGGCCGAATTTGCGATGCGCAGCACGTTTCCTGCGAGTGCCGGATCGCGCTGGATGAGCTCGCCGAGCTGGCGCGGATCGCCGTCCTGATCCTGGCACAACGCCAACACACGCGACGCGATGTCGGGAAGTACGGGCAGTTCGAGCTCGCACACTTCGATCTTGCGCACGAGCTCGGAGCGGAGCTGTGCTGATCCAGGCAGGGTGGACTTCATGGGGACTGCATTCTTCGTCGCGCGTGGCCGCCCGGCTGGAATCGCAATCGACGGATGGCGATTGAACGCCGCTCGCCGCATCAGCAGATTGAGTCGACAGCACGTCACGGCGCATCGCGAAGTCCGTAAGAGAACCGAACTTTTCAGTCGATTCACTCAAGTCGCGACATGCGCGAGATCGCCCTTTCATGTCCCAGATCACACCGCAGCCGAACCCAGAATCCACACGCCTAGCTGACGACGCGAGTCGCAAGGCGAACTGGAAACGTTGGGGGCCGTACCTCGGCGCGCGGCAATGGGGCACGGTGCGCGAGGACTATTCGAAGGACGGCGACTGCTGGAACTACTTTCCGCACGAGCACGCGCGCAGTCGAGCGTACCGTTTCGGCGAAGACGGATTGCTCGGGATCACCGACCGGCAGTGTCGCGCGTGCTTCTCGATCGCGCTCTGGAACGGCGTCGATCCGATCCTGAAAGAGAGATTGTTCGGGCTCACCAACGGGCAGGGCAATCACGGCGAGGACGTGAAGGAGCAGTACTTCTTCCTCGAGTCGACGCCGACGCACTCGTGGATGCGTGCGCTCTACAAATATCCGCAGACCGAATTCCCGTACGCCAAGTTGATCGACGAGAACGCGCAGCGCTCGAAGACCGAGTCCGAGTACGAGATCATCGACACAGGCGTCTTCGACGACGGCCGCTACTTCGACGTGTTTGTCACGTACGCGAAAGCCGCCGCAGACGACATCCTGATCGAGATTCGCATCGAAAATCGCGGGACAATGGCTGCGAAACTGCACGTTTTGCCGACGGCGTGGTTTCGCAACACGTGGAGTTGGGGGCGCGCGGAAGAGGGCCGAACCGAGCGACCCAAGCTCGAGCGGATCGATGCGAACACGATTCGACTCGACGAGGAGTCGCTAGGCAGCATGCAGCTCGCGCTCGACGCGCCCGACGGCGCGCTCAGCAGCGAACAACTCTTCACCGAGAACGAGACGAACGCACAGCTTCTGTTCGGTGCGCAAAACGCGACGCCGTTCGTGAAGGACGCCTTCCACGAATGCGTCGTGAACGGCAAACGCGACGCGGTCAACCCCGCGAACGTCGGCACGAAAGCGGCGTGGAGCATCGCGTACGAGATCGAAGGCGGAGGCTCGCGCACGTTGCGTCTGCGGCTCTCGTCGAAGACATCGTCTCGGCCCTCGTTCGCCGATTTCGAGCGCGTGATGAGCGCACGCAAGTCCGAACACGATGCGTTTTACGCGGGCGTCATCCCCAGCGAAACCAACGCCGACGAACGTCGCGTACTGGGTCAAGCGTACGCCGGACTGTTGTGGTCGAAGCAGTTTTATCACTACGCCGTGGACCAGTGGCTCGAAGGCGACCCCACCCAGCCCGCTCCGCCGAATGAGCGGAAAACAGGCCGAAATCGTGATTGGCGGCACCTCTACAACCGCGACGTGTTGTCCCTGCCCGACACGTGGGAGTACCCGTGGTTCGCTGCGTGGGACACCGCGTTCCACATGATTCCGATGGCGCGCGTCGACGCGCACTTCGCCAAGGATCAGCTGCTGCTCTTCCTGCGCGAGTGGTACATGCACCCGAACGGGCAGATCCCGGCCTACGAGTTCAACTTCAGCGACGTCAATCCGCCGGTGCACGCGTGGGCCTGTTGGCGCGTCTACAAGATGACTGGACCGCGCGGGGGTCGCGATCGCACGTTCTTGGCGCGCGCGTTCCACAAGCTGCTCATCAACTTCACGTGGTGGGTCAATCGCAAGGACCCGTTCGGCAACCACCTGTTCGCGGGCGGATTCCTCGGGCTCGACAACATCGGCGTGTTCGACCGCAACCGGCCGTTGCCCGGCGGCGGGCAATTGGTTCAAGCCGACGGCACCGCGTGGATGGCGTTCTACTGCGCAACGATGTTCTCGATGGCCGTCGAACTCGCGCACGGCGACATCGCTTACGAAGATGTCGCCAGCAAGTTCTTCGAGCATTTCGTCGCGATCTGCGACTCGATGAACCGCCTCGGCGGCACCGGCCTGTGGGACGAAGAAGACGGGTTCTACTACGACGAGATGATCATCGACGGCAAGCCGATCCCGCTGCGCTTGCGCTCGATGGTGGGACTGGTCCCGCTCTTCACGGCCGAGGTCGTCGCGTTCGAGGACATCGCGAACCTGCCCAAGCTGCGCAATCGCATCGAGTGGTTCCTGAAGAACCGCACCGACCTGAAGGCGACGATTTCGTATCTCGAATTCGACGCGGTGAGCGGCCGCGGTCTGCTCGCGATTCCGTCGCGCGAGCGTCTGATCCGCGTGCTGCGGTACGTGCTGGACGAGAACGAATTCCTCTCGCCGCACGGGCTGCGCTCGCTCTCTCGGGCCCACCTCGAGAAGCCCTACCGCCTGCACATCGACGGCGAGGAATTCACAGCCGAATACGAGCCCGGTGAGACGAAACACCGCATTTTCGGCGGCAATTCCAACTGGCGCGGGCCGGTGTGGTTCCCGCTCAACCATCTCTTCATCGAAGTGCTCGAGCGCTACCACTACGCGTACGGCGACACGTTGAAGGTCGAGTGTCCGACCGGTTCCGGGAACTTCATGAACCTCGCCGCGGTCGCGCGCTTCTTGCGTGCACGGCTCGCGAGCTTGTTCCTGCCCGACGCGAGCGGCACCCGTCCTTGTCACGGCGAATGCACACATTTCGGCGCCGATCCGCACTGGAAGGACCTGGTCCTCTTCCACGAGTACTTCCACGGCGACAACGGCACCGGATTGGGTGCGAGCCATCAAACGGGGTGGACGGCGTTGATCGCGCCGACGCTCGAGAGTCTCGCTCGATCCAGGGCGAATGGTCACAATGCGCTCCCGCACGAACCGGCCGCACCGGCGAAGCGCGAACCTCCGCGCGCAGGAACACGACGAACATGAACAGCACCAACTCACGCGAAAACACGCTCGACCGCCTCGCCGTCGATACCATCCGCACGCTGTCGATGGACGCCGTGCAGAAGGCGAATTCAGGTCACCCCGGCACGCCGATGGCGCTCGCGCCCGTCATCTATTCGCTCTGGCAGGACAGCCTGCGCTACGACCCCGAAAATCCGCATTGGTTCGATCGCGATCGCTTCGTCTTGTCGTGCGGTCACGCGTCGATGCTCCTGTACTCGACGCTGCACCTCGCGGGCGTCAAGCAGCTCGATGCGAAGGGCGCGAAGACGGGCAACCTCGCGGTGCCGCTCGAAGAGATCCAGAAATTCAGGCAGTTGGACAGCCTTTGCCCCGGCCATCCTGAGTTTCGATGGACGACCGGCGTCGAGACGACGACCGGGCCGCTCGGTCAAGGCATCGCGAATTCGGTGGGCATGGCGATCGCGTCGCGTTGGCTCGGTGCTCGCTACAACAAGCCTGGCTTCGACGTGTTCACGCACCGCGTCTTCGCGCTGTGTAGCGACGGCGATCTGATGGAAGGCGTCGCGAGCGAAGCGGCGTCGATCGCGGGACATCTAGCACTCTCGAACCTGTGTTGGATCTACGACAACAACAAGATCACGATCGAGGGCGAGACCGATCTCGCGTTCACCGAAGACGTCGCGACGCGTTTCGTCGGAATGGGTTGGAACGTGACGCGCGTCGTCGACGCGAACGATCGCGACATGTTGAAGCGCGCACTCGGCGTCTTCGCCGGTGAACGCACGCGACCGACGCTGATCATCGTCGACAGCCACATCGGCTACGGCGCGCCGAAGAAGCAGGACAGTCACGCTGCGCACGGTGAGCCGCTCGGCGACGACGAGATCAAGGCGACGAAGAAGGTCTACGGTTGGCCCGAGGACGCGAAATTCTTGGTGCCCGACGGCGTGCGCGAACAATTCGCCGCTGGCGTCGGCACGCGCGGCGCGAAACTGCACTCCGCGTGGAAGGAAATGTTCGCGCGCTACGAGAAGGAAAACCCCAAATTGGCCGCAGAAATCGGCCAAATTCAGCGCGGCGAGCTGCCGTCCGGTTGGGCCGCGACTCTGCCGACGTTTCCGGCGGACGCGAAGGGCATGGCGACGCGCGACGCGGGCGGCAAGGCGATCAACGCGGTCGCACAGGCGATCCCGTGGCTCGTCGGCGGTTCGGCCGACCTCGCTCCTTCGACCAAGACGAAACTGACGTTCGACGGAGCGGGTGATCTCGACGCGCAGACTCCGGGCGGCCGCAACATGCACTTCGGCATCCGCGAACACGCGATGAGCTCGATCGCGAACGGAATGGCGCTCACCGGGCTGCGCTCGTTCGGCGCGACGTTCCTGATCTTCAGCGACTACATGCGGCCGACGCTGCGGCTCGCGTCGTTGATGGAGATCGCTCCGATCTATGTGTTCACGCACGATTCGATCGGCGTGGGCGAAGACGGTCCGACGCACCAACCGATCGAGATGCTCGCGTCCCTGCGCGCGATCCCCGGAGTCACGACGATCCGTCCGTGCGACGCGAACGAGACGTCCGAAGCGTGGAAAGCCGCACTCGAGAACAAGCACGGTCCGACGTGTCTCGCGCTCACGCGACAGGCGCTGCCCACGATCGATCGCACGAAGTTCGGCGCGGCGACGGGATTGCACAAGGGCGCGTACGTGCTCGCCGATGCGAAGGACGGACACCCGCAAGTCATCCTGATCGCGACCGGCAGCGAGGTCGCGTTGTGCATGGCCGCGTGGGAGAAACTCACCGCCGAGGGCATCGAGACACGCGTCGTCAGCATGCCCAGTTTCGAGCTTTTCGAGCGCCAAACGAGCGCCTATCGCGCGAGCGTCCTGCCGCTCGAATGCACCGCGCGCGTCGCCGTCGAGATGGCTTCGCCCTTCGGTTGGAGCCGCTGGATCGGTGATCGCGGCGCGACCGTCTGTATGACCGGATTCGGTGCGTCCGCGCCGCTCCCGGATCTCTTGAAGAAGTTCGGCTTCACCGTCGACAACGTCGTCGCGACCGCGAAAAAACAACTGAGTTCGATCCTCACGTGAACAAGCAACCTGAGACAACGATGAATTCCCTGCAGCGCCTCCATCCCGAATTCGGCCAGTCGATCTGGCTCGATTTCATCAGCCGCAAACTGCTCGACGCCGGTGAACTGAAAAAGCTCGCGATGAGCGGTGAAGTGCGCGGCGTCACATCGAACCCGGCGATCTTCGAGAAAGCGATCGGCGACGGCGTCGAGTACGCACCGGCGCTCGCGAAACTGCGCAAGGACAAGCCGCAGGCGACGCCGTTCGAACTCTACGAAGCGCTCGCGGTGAAGGACATCCAGACCGCATGCGACGTGATGAAGTCGGTCTACGACGCGAGTCAATCGCGCGACGGCTACGTCAGCCTCGAAGTCACGATGGTGAAGGGCGAGAAGTCGAACGACATCCTCGACGAAGCGCGTCGCTTGTGGGTCGCCGTCGGCCGTCCGAACGTGATGATCAAAGTGCCCGGCACAGGCGAGGGCCTCAAGGCTTTCGAGGAGCTGATCAGCGAAGGCGTCAACGTCAACGTCACGCTGCTCTTCTCCGTCGACACCTACGTGAACGTGGCCAAGGCGTACGTCGCAGGGCTCGAAAAACGCGACAAAAAAGGCCTTCCGGTGCAACGCATCGCCAGCGTCGCGAGCTTCTTCGTGTCGCGCATCGACTCCGTCGTCGACAAACAACTGGACGCTCAGATCGCGACGGCGCTGAACGACAAAGACCGCGCGAGCTTGAAAGAGCTGCTCGGTAAAGCCGCGATCGCGAACGCGAAAGTCGCCTACGCCGAGTACGCGAAAGTGTTCGCCGGCAAGAAGTGGGAAGCGCTCGCCAAGAAGGGCGCGCAGACGCAGCGCGTCTTGTGGGCGTCGACCGGCACGAAGAACAAGGCGTACAGCGACGTGCTCTACGTCGAAGAGCTGATCGGCAAGGACACGGTCAACACGGCCCCTCCCGGCACGATCGACGCGTTCCGCGACCATGGCAAACCGCGTGCGTCGCTCGCCGAAGGATTGGCTGCAGCGAAGACGTCGTTGAAGGCGCTCGAGGATCGCGGCATCTCGCTGAAGCGCGTGACCGACGACTTGCTCGTCGACGGCTTGAAGCAGTTCTCGGATGCGTTCACGAAGTTGCTAGTGACCGTCGGCGGATCGGCAGCGGCGTCGGCGACAGCCGCACCCGCCGCGACCAAGACGAGCGTCCCGTCAGCGACGACCGCGAGCGGCTTCGCGCCGTTCACGTTCAGTGCTTCGAAAGAAATCACCGACGCCACGAACGCCTCGATCGCCGCGTGGTCGAAGGCGAAGAACGTCGAGCGTTTGTGGGCGCGCGACGCGAAGTTGTGGACGAACGGCGACGAAGCCAAATGGCTCGGTTGGCTGGACGCGCCGCGAGCAGCACAGAAGTCCGTGGATGAATTGACGGCTTTTTGCGCTGAAATCCGCGCGGCCAGCTTCACGCACGTCCTCTTGCTCGGCATGGGCGGATCCAGCCTGTGCCCCGACGTGCTGCGGCGCACGTTCGGCTCGATCGCGCCGAGTCCGATGCTCGAAGTGCTCGACTCGACCGATCCCGCGCAAGTCGCGGCCGTCGAGAAGAAGGTCGATCTCGCGCGGACGTTGGTGATCGTCGCCAGCAAGTCCGGTTCGACGCTGGAGCCGAACATCATGGAGCAGTACTTCTTCGAGCGCATGACGAAGGTCGTGGGCGCGCAAGACGCCGGCAAGCATTTCGTCGCGATCACGGACCCGGGCAGCAAGCTCGAAGCCGTGGCGAAGGCCAAGAACTACCGGCGCATCTTCAGGGGTGAGCCGTCGATCGGCGGGCGCTTTTCGGCGCTGTCGAATTTCGGTCTCGTTCCTGCGGCAGCGATCGGCGTCGATCTTGCGCGTTTCACGTCTCGCGCAGTCGAGATGGCCGAACTGTGCGGTGCGAAATCGAGCGCGGACAAGAACCCGGGCGTGCAGCTCGGTGCATTGCTCGGCGCGAGTGCGAAACTCGGGCGCGACAAGCTCACGTTCGTCGTGTCGCCGACTCTGCAGAGCCTTGGCGGTTGGCTCGAGCAACTGGTCGCCGAATCGACGGGCAAGAACGGCAAGGGCATCGTGCCCGTCGATCTCGAGCCGCTCGGTGCACCGGCCGTGTACGGCAACGATCGCATGTTCGTGTACGTGCGTTTCGAATCGGCGCCCGACAAGGCGCAGGACGCAGGTGTCGAAGCACTGTCCAAAGCCGGTCACGTCGTCGCGACGATTCGCGTCGCGGACAAGCTCGACATCGGCGCCGAATTCTTCCGCTGGGAGCTCGCAACAGCGGTCGCGGGCGCGCTGCTCGAGCTGCATCCGTTCGATCAGCCCGACGTCGAGGCCAGCAAGATCGTCACCAAGGAATTGACGAGCGCGTACGAAAAAACCGGCTCTTTGCCGGCCGAAAAGGCCTTCTTCGAAGAGAACAACCTGCGCCTCTTCGCCGACGCGAAGTACGCGCAACGTCTGTTCAAAGCGACCGGCGCGAAGGCGATGCTCGCGGATGTCCTGCGTGCGCACATCGACACGATGGGCGCAGGCGACTACTTCGGCTTGCTCGCGTACATCGACATGAACGAGCGTCACATCGCCGAGCTGTCGTCGTTGCGCAATCGCGTACGCGACACGAAACACGTCGCGACGTGCCTCGAGTTCGGCCCGCGCTTCTTGCACTCGACAGGACAGGCCTACAAGGGCGGACCGAACTCCGGCGTGTTCTTGCAGCTCACGTGCGACGACAAAGTCGACGTGCCGGTGCCGGGCGCGAAGTACACGTTCGGCGTAGTCAAAGCTGCGCAAGCGCGCGGCGATTTCACCGTGCTCGTCGAGCGCGGTCGGCGCGCTCTGCGCTTGCACATCGGTGGCGATCTCGCCACAGGACTGAACACGTTCCGCGGCGCGATGATCGAAGCGCTTTCGGAAACCACCGCTCACGCCAAGTGACTCGAGGAATCAACACATGCAGATTGCGATGATCGGATTGGGCCGCATGGGCGGCAACATGGTGCGGCGTCTCTTGCGCGGCGGTCACGAAGTCGTCGTGTGGAATCGCGACTACTCGAAGTGCGAAGAGCTTGCGAAAGTCGGCGCGGTCCCGGCGAAGAACATCGAAGACCTCGCCAAACTGCTGAAAAAGCCGCGTGCTGCGTGGGTGATGCTGCCTTCGGGCGACGTCACCGAGCAGATGGTCGCGAAGCTCGGCGACATGTTCGAAGCCGGCGACGTCGTGATCGACGGCGGGAATTCCTACTACAAGGACGACGTGCGTCGCTCGCAGTTGCTCGCCAAGAAAGGCTTGCAGTACCTCGACTGCGGGACGAGCGGCGGAGTGTGGGGCGTCGAGCGCGGCTACTGCTTGATGATCGGTGGCCCGAAGGACGCGGTCGCGCGTCTCGAGCCGATCTTCAAAACGCTCGCACCCGGCGTCGGCGACATCACGCCGACGGTCGGGCGACACGGTGGAAGTGCTGAAAACGGCTACTTGCACTGCGGTCCGAGCGGTGCGGGTCACTTCGTCAAGATGATCCACAACGGCATCGAGTACGGGATCATGCAGGCTTACGCCGAAGGCTTCGACATCCTGAAGAACGCGAACGCTGCGTCGCCGTCGAAGGACATCGTGTACGACATGAAGCTCGAGGAAATCGCCGAGCTGTGGCGTCGCGGATCAGTCGTCGGTTCGTGGTTGCTCGATCTCACTGCGATGGCGTTGCAGGAAGATCCGAAGCTCGCGCGCTACACCGGTTTCGTGCAGGACTCGGGCGAAGGGCGTTGGACCGTCCTCGCCGCAGTCGAAACCGCGACGCCGGCCGAAGTGCTGACGAGTTCGCTCTACACGCGCTTCCGTTCGCGCCAAGAGCACACGTACGCCGAGAAGATGATCTCGGCGATGCGCGAGAAGTTCGGCGGACACGTCGAAGTCGCTGCTGCGCAGGGCAAGTCGAAAGGTGGCTGACGTGGGGACGAAAGTGATGGACGCCGATCTCGAGTCTGCTAGTCAGTTGGTCAACCCGTTCGCGCGTCCGGTCGGCCCGGCGGCGATCGTGATCTTCGGGGCGGCGGGGGACCTGACGAAGCGCAAGCTGATCCCTGCGCTGTGCAACTTGGCCAGCGAGAATTTGCTGGCGCCCGAGTTCGCGATCCTCGGGGTCGGTCGCACGGCGCTCGACACGACGGCCTATCGCAAGCTCGTCGCCGAAGACATCCAGAAGTACGCCACGCACGAGCTCGATCCGGCGGTCGTGAATTCGTTGCTCGAGCGCGTGTACTACCTCGCCGCGGACTTCAAGGATCCCGACGGGTACGAGCGCATCAAGACGCAGCTCGCCGACCTCGACGTGAAGCACGGCACTGCCGGCAATCACCTCTACTACCTCTCGACCGCGCCCGAGTACTTCGCCGGCATCGCGGAGCAACTCGGCGCGGCCGGCCTGACGAAAGAAGAGCCGGGCAAGTGGCGCCGCGTCATCGTCGAGAAGCCGTTCGGGACCGACCTCGAATCCGCGCGCGACCTCAATGCGAAATTGCGGGCCGTTCTGCGCGAGGACCAGATCTACCGCATCGATCACTACCTCGGCAAAGAGACGGTGCAGAACATCCTCGTGTTCCGCTTCGCGAACGGGATGTTCGAGCCGATCTGGAATCGTCAGTACATCGACAACGTGCAGATCACTGTGGCGGAATCGATCGGCGTCGAAGGGCGCGGCGGTTACTACGACACGGCCGGTGCGTTGCGCGACATGGTGCCGAACCACTTGTTGCAGTTGCTCGCGCTCGTTGCGATGGAGCCGCCGACGTCGTTCGAAGCCGAGGCCGTGCGTGAGGAGAAAGCGAAAGTGCTGCGCGCGATCCAGCCGCTCACGCCCGAGCGCGTGTTGACCGACACCGTGCGCGGTCAATACGGCGAAGGCTACATGGACGGCAAGAAAGTGCCGGCCTACCGCAGCGAAGACCGCGTTTCGCCGCGCTCGAACACCGAGACGTTCACGGCGATGAAATTGTCCGTCGACAACTGGCGCTTCGCCGACGTGCCGTTCTATCTGCGCACCGGGAAGCGCATGGCGCGGCGCGTGTCAGAGATTTCGATTCAATTCCGTCGGCCGCCGCTCTTGCTGTTTCGAAATACGCCGGTCGAGCACCTTTCGCGCAACGTGCTCGTCATCCGCGTGCAGCCGGACGAGGGAATCACGCTGCGTTTCGGCGCGAAGATCCCCGGACCGTCGGTGCGGCTGAGCAACGTCGCGATGGACTTCAGCTACAAAGACAACTTCACGCAGCCGCCGACGACGGGCTACGAAACGCTGATCTACGACTGCATCAAAGGCGATCCGACGCTGTTCCAACGCGCCGACATGGTCGAGATGGGTTGGTCGATCGTGAACCCGATGCTCGAGGTGTGGGGCGCTCTGCCGCCACGCAATTTCCCGAACTATTCGTCGGGTTCATGGGGGCCGAAAGAGGCAGAAGAACTGCTCGAACGCGAGGGTCGCAAGTGGCGCAAGATCGAGGAGTGAGCGCGAAGGTGTCTGTGTTCGATTCGCCCGAAGCCGTATCGAGCGCGGCGCGGGACGAGTTCGTGAAGAGCGCCAAGGCTGCGATCGCCGCGAAAAAACGCTTCGACGTCGTGTTGTCGGGCGGGCGCACGCCGGAGAACGTCTATCGCTCGCTCGTGAAGAGTGACGTCGAGTGGAAGCGTGTGCACGTGTGGTTCGGCGACGAACGTTGCGTGCCGCCCGTGCACGCCGATTCGAATTTCCACATGGCAGCCGGTGCGTTGCTCAGCCACGTGCCGATTCCCGCTGGCAACGTGCACCGCATGCACGGCGAACTCGAAGCGTATCGCGCTGCGGAGATGCACGAGATCGAGATGAAGCAATCGCTGTCGCTGGACGACGGCGAATGGCCGCGCTTCGACCTCGTTTTGCTCGGACTCGGCGCCGACGGCCACACCGCGTCGCTGTTCCCCGACTCGACGGCGCTCGATGACGATCAACAACTGTGCTGCGCGACGTGGGTCGAGAAGTTCAAAGCGTATCGACTCACGCTGACGTATCCGGTCTTCGACAACGCAGCGAAGGTGTTGTTCCTCGCGTGCGGTGCAGACAAGGCGGAGGCGTTCACGCTCGCGTCAGCTGACACGGTGTCGGCGGAAACGCCGCCCGCCGGTCGCGTGCGTCCATCGAGCGGCGAACTCGCTTGGTTCGTCGATCGAGCATTGGCCGACGCTGTCCGTCGCTGAGCAGACAGCCCGAGCGAGGGGCCAAACAGGCTCTGCCGCCCTTCCGTTCACGAGTAGAAGGGCCGACGCGCTCAACCATTCGTTCGCGGATGACAGCGGCGGGAACAAGCCTGGTGCAGTCGCCGAGACAATTTCGAATGGGCTCTTCGTCGGCGAACTCGGCGCGCTCTGAAGGAAAACACATGTGCTCGGGCATATGCCTTGCATGACGGATCGCCGTGGTGCCGCGAGCGCGCGGCAATGCTCATCTCACCTCGATCAATCTCAGGAAAACGCACATGTTCGTACAAATTGCTTCCATGATGTTCGCCAGCGCGCTCGCGTTGCCGCAGAACCCCAACTCCAATCCGCCGCCCCAGGGTGGACGCCCGCAACCGGGCACACAAGGTGGTACTCAACCGGGTGGACAGCCCGGTACGGCGCAAGGCGAGCAGACGCGAGCCGAACAAGCGCGCGCCCGTTTGTCGCTCCAGCGCGCCGACAAACTGATGGGGATGAGCATCCAAGACAAGGCGCAGGGCAACGTGGGCGTCATCGACGACATGATCCTCACGCCGACGGGTCAGATTTCCTACGCGGTGGTGTCGGGTGTCGACACTGCGAATCAGAGCAAGCTCTATACGGTGCCGTGGAACTCGCTGAACATGAACGGCGCGAACGCTGCGGGTCAGCCCGGTTCTACGCCCGGCAGCACCCCGGGATCGGGCGCCGGCACGACCGCCAGCGAACGTGCGCTGATCAGCATCGAGCGCGAGCGCTTGATGGCGGGCCCGAGTTTCGACCGCACGAATTGGACGAAGACCAGCGCTGACCGCGACTACTTCACCCAAGTCGACTCGTACTACAACGGCGGCACCGCACGTGGGGCCACGAGTCGTCCGGTCGAGGCGGGTGCGAGCACGGGCATGAATTCGATTCGTGGTTCGGAGCTGCGCAATCAAGCCATCGTCGATGCTCAAGGCAACGCGGTCGGCAACATCAGTCAGGTCGTTTTCGACCCGAGTGGTTCGCGCATCAACTACGTCGCGCTCACGCTCTCGAATCCGAACAGCAGCGGCCCGCGCACGATCGCCGTCCCGTGGGAAGCCTTGAAGGTCGGTCGCATGGCGAACGAAGCCTCCGCGCCTAACAACGGTAAAGCGCAGTTCATGCTGACGACGCCGACGGACAAGCTCACGGGCGCGCCGGAATTCCAAACGGGCGACTCCTCGTGGAAGCAGATGTCGGACCCGAAGTTCGTCGATCAGATGTACACGTATTACTCGGTTCGTCCGTACTGGAACGACGGGATGAATCGTACTGATCCCAACATGCGCACGCCTACTCCGGGATCCAGCCCGCAGAAGTGAATCGCGATCGGGCTTGATCTCTCCCCGAGTCGCAGCGACCGGTTCGCGAAGGAAACTTCGCGAGCCGGTCGCATTGTTCGATCTTCAGTTCGACTGCGACACGAGGTGCTCGACCAGCTGTTCGAGCGCAATCGCGACGCAGGCGAGTCTCGCGAAGTCCACAGCATCGGCTGTGTCGCTCTTCTCGTGATAGTTCGCATCGCGATAGACGGCCGTGTCGGTCACCATCACGGCCGGATAGCCCTCGCGCCAGAACGATTCGTGATCGGACCAGCCGACGCCGCTGACGAACTCGGGGAGCGCGCCGCCTGCGCTCGGGACCGTGTCCGACTCGCGGAACTCGCGGATGACGTCTCGCAAGAGCGAACGCGACGACAGATTGCTCACGAACGCGACGAAATTGCCGCGTGAGGGATACACGAGATTCAGAATCGGCGCCGGATAGCGTTGACTGTCCGCAGCGTCCGAGTAGCAACCAAGCGTCTCGGGGCTGAGCATTGCGATGATGTCGTCTCCGCGCGCGCGACTGGCTTTGGCGTGCACGCGACTGCCCATGTCGTCGGTTTGGAACCACGGCGGCTCCTCGTTCACGAAGGCGACGAAGCGCAGAGTGCGAGCTGGCCTCGTCGTCGAAAAATGCCGGGCCAGAGAGAGCAGCGCCGCCGTTCCACTCGCGTTGTCGTTCGCACCGGGTGATCCGACGACGGAGTCGTAGTGAGCTCCGACGACGACGATTTCGCTGCGCTTCGACGAGCCGGCGATCTCAGCGATCACGTTGGAGCACGCGACGCCCGCCACCGAGTACGTTTCTCGCTTCGGCGTGAAACCGAAGCGCGCGAACGATGCCTCGATGTAGTCGCGCGCCGCGTTCAGCGCATCCGGGCGAGTCACATTGCGTTCGCCGATCGTCTCGGCCAGGGCGCGCACGTCGCGCTGAATGTCTCCACCGAGTCCTGAGTCGGAACGGCGGACCGGTCCGTATCCCTGCGAACGGCTAGAGCCGGGCATGCACGTCATGAACGACAACCCTCCGCCGAGAATCACGCAGGGGATGGTCACAGCGAGGACCAAGAAG
The DNA here is from genome assembly GCA_034440255.1 of Planctomycetota bacterium. Lineage (GTDB taxonomy): Bacteria > Planctomycetota > UBA1135 > UBA1135 > JAEUIA01. The sequence goes on from JAWXBU010000099.1 coordinate 22,122, forward strand.
CGACGGCGAACGTGGGGTCTTTTCATCAGGGACTGCAGTGGTTTCAGCGTGCTACCGGCATGGCTCCGCTGGACGTATCATCTCGGCCCACTCTTCCGGAGAACGCTCATGAAAGACAGCCTGAAAACGCGCGGTACGCTCACCGTCGGCAAGCGCAATTACTCGATCGCTCGTTTGTCGGTGCTCACGAAGGCGAACCCGCGCATCGCGAAGTTGCCGTACTCGATGAAGGTGCTGCTCGAAAACTTGCTGCGCACGGAAGACGGCGAAGCAGTCACGGCGCGCGACATCGACGCGGTCGTCAACTGGAACCCGAAAGCGACGCCGACGAAGGAGATCCAATTCACGCCCGCGCGCGTGCTCTTGCAGGATTTCACCGGCGTTCCGTGCGTCGTCGATCTCGCCGCGATGCGCGATGCGGTCAAGAAGAGGGGCGGCGACCCGAAGAAGATCAATCCGTTGCAGCCGGTCGAACTCGTCATCGATCACTCGGTGCAAGTCGATTGGTTCGGCACGCCGGATTCATTCGAGAAGAATGCGAAGATCGAATTCGAACGCAACGAAGAGCGTTACGCGTTTCTGCGTTGGGGCCAGACGGCGTTCCAGAACTTCGCCGCAGTGCCGCCCGACACGGGCATCGTCCACCAAGTGAATTTGGAATTCCTCGCGCGCGGCGTAATGGATCAGAAGGATGCGCACGGCGAAACGTGGGCCTATCCCGACACCGTCGTCGGCACCGATTCGCACACGACGATGATCAACGGGCTCGGCGTGCTCGGTTGGGGTGTCGGCGGGATCGAAGCCGAAGCGGCGATGCTCGGCCAACCTGTGTCGATGCTCTTGCCGCAAGTCGTCGGCGTGCGTTTGAGCGGCAAATTGCCCGAAGGAACGACTGCGACGGACCTCGTGTTGCGCGTGACCGAGATGCTGCGCAAGCACGGAGTCGTGGGCAAATTCGTCGAGTTCTGCGGCGCGGGACTCGCCGACTTGCCGCTCGCCGACCGCGCGACGATCGCGAACATGGCGCCCGAGTACGGCGCGACGTGCGGCATGTTTCCGATCGACTCGCTGACGATCGACTACCTGCGCTTGTCCGGTCGCTCGAAGGAACGCTGTGATCTAGTCGAGGCGTACATGAAGGAACAGGGGATGTGGCACGACGCCCAATCGCCCGAAGCCGAGTACACCGACTTGCTCACGCTCGATCTCGCCACGATCGAACCGTCGCTCGCCGGGCCGAAGCGTCCGCAAGATCGTGTGCGTCTCGCGGACATGCACAAGAACTTCGAGAGCAGTCTCGATTCGCTGACGACGAAGCTCGTCGGTGCTGAGCCGAAGAAGGCGACGCTCGAACGGCTGGTCGGCGAAGGCGGCACGCCGGCATCGGTCGTCGCGCCGGTCGAAGTGCGCCAGGAACCTTACGCAGTCGTGCACGACGGCGCGGAAGAGTACGTGCTCGAGAACGGTTCCGTCGTCATCGCGGCGATCACGAGCTGTACGAACACGAGCAATCCGTCGGTGATGATGGCGGCCGGCCTGTTGGCGAAAAAAGCCGTGGAAAAAGGCCTGAAAAGCAAGCCGTGGGTCAAGACGAGCCTCGCTCCTGGTTCGAAGGTCGTGACTGAATACTTGTCGAAGTCGGGCTTGTCGCAGTACCTAGATCAACTCGGTTTCCACCTAGTCGGCTACGGTTGCACGACGTGCATCGGCAACAGTGGTCCGCTGCCGAAGAACGTCAGCGCCGCGATCGACGAAGCCGGCCTCGTCGTCGCGGCCGTCCTCTCGGGTAATCGTAACTTCGAAGGTCGTGTGCACGTGCAGGTGCGCGCGAACTACCTGGCTTCGCCGCCGTTGTGCGTCGCGTTCGCGATCGCGGGACACGTCGATGTCGATCTGACGACGCAACCGCTCGGCACGGGCAAAGACGGCAAGCCGGTCTTCTTGAAGGACATTTGGCCGACTGCGCGCGAAGTGTCGGACGCGATGGCGAAGACGATCGACCGCGCGATGTTCGAGCGCACGTACAACGACGTCTACACGGGCGATGAACGCTGGCGCGGATTGAAAGTGCCCGAAGGCGACACGTACGCGTGGGACGCGAAATCGACGTACGTCAAGCATCCGCCGTACTTCGAGAACATGCCCGCGCAGCCGGCCAAGGTGAGCGACATCACTGGCGCGCGCGTCCTGTGCTCGTTCGGCGACAGCATCACGACTGACCACATTTCACCGGCGGGTTCGATCAAAGCGTCGAGTCCCGCGGGCAAGTACTTGGTGTCGCTCGGCGTGAAGCCCGACGACTTCAACAGCTACGGCGCGCGTCGTGGCAATCACGAAGTCATGGTGCGCGGCACGTTCGCCAACACGCGCATCAAGAACAAGTTGATGAACGGCGCGGAAGGCGGCGACACCGTGTCGATGCTCAACGGCGACAAGCAATCGATCTTCGATGCAGCAATGGCGTACAAGGCCGCGAACGTGCCGACGATCGTGCTCGCAGGGAAAGAGTACGGCACCGGAAGTTCGCGCGATTGGGCGGCGAAAGGGCCGTATTTGCTGGGGGTGAAGGCCGTGATCGCCGAGAGCTTCGAGCGCATCCATCGCTCCAACTTGGTCGGCATGGGCGTGTTGCCGCTGCAGTTCCTCGAAGGTCAGAGTGCTGACGCGTTCGGCCTCACGGGTCACGAAACGTTCTCGATCACAGGTCTGTCGCGGGTGCTCGAAGGCGATTTCGCGCCGGGTTCACGCGTCGAAGTCACAGCGACTGCGAAGGACGGGAAGCCGACGAAGTTCGAGGCGACGCTGCGCATCGACACGCCGAACGAAGTGCGGTACTACCGCCACGGCGGGATTCTGCAGTACGTGTTGCGGCGACTCTGAGCTCCGGAGTCGGAGAAGTCTCTTTTCGTGCGTACTCGGGAACATCGCCGTCGGACGACCGCTCCGCAGACTCTGAACATGCAACGTACGCGCCTCTCCTGGACAGCTTTTCTCATGGCGATTTCGAGCCTCTCATCCGCATGCGCGCACGATGCCAGCGGTGCTTCCACGATCGATCTCATCGGCCGCGCGAGCGTCGCGGGAGACGCGCGCGACAAGTCAGGGTTGTCGGCGAAACTTGAGGACGGTACGCCAGGCGACACGCTCGGTGGTTTCGGATCGGCGATCGCGTGGACGGGCGTGGTCGATCGCTACGTCACCGCGGTCGATCGTGGACCGAAGGACGGCGCGACGAGCTTCGCGAACCGCTTGCAGTGGTTCGATGTCGTGCTCGACCTGAAGGCGGCTGCCGGCCTGAGCGTGAGCTTGGTCGCGACCACGATGCTCGTCGACGAAAGCGGGCGAGCGCTCACGGCACGTGTCGAAGCCTACGATGAAAAAGCCCAGGAAAAGGGCCTGCGTTTCGATGCGGAAGGTGTGCGCGTTTCGCCGACCGGAACCCTTTTCGTGTCCGACGAGTACGGTCCGTGGATCGTCGAGTTTTCGCGCGAAGGGCGCATGTTGCGTCGCTTGCCCGTCCCCGAGCACTACCGCGTGAAGCAACCGGGTCCGTCGAAAGAGGACGCCATCGCAGGGAACGACGCGGGTCGAGTGACGAATCGCGGCTTCGAAGGATTGGCGTTGAGCAGCGATGGGAAGGCTCTGTTCGCGCTCGTCCAACATCCGCTGATTCAAGACGGCGGGCGCAAAGGCAGGCATGCTCGTTTGCTCGAAGTCCCCATCGACGGCGGTCCGACGCGCGAGTACGTCGTGACGCTCGACGACGAACAACTCAAGTTCAACGAGATCGTCGCAATCGGTGCGAACAAGTTTCTCGTCATCGAGCGCGATGACGAAGCCGGTGCGAAGGCGAAGACCAAGCGCATCGTCGCAGTCGACATCACGGATGCGAGCGATGTCTCGTCGGTCGAGTCGCTGCCGAAGAAGGCTCTGCCGGATGGCTTAAAGCCCGCGAAGAAGCAGATCCTCTTCGACTTGTTGGATCCGCGCTTTGGGCTCGCGGGCGCTGGATTTCCCGAGAAAATCGAGGGTCTGTGCTTTGGTCCCGATCTGCCGGACGGCCGACGCAGCCTTGTCGTCACCAGTGACAACGACTTCGAGCTGTTGGAGCCCAGCCACGTGTGGGTGTTCGCAGTTCCGAGCGCGGCACTCGGTGAAACTGAATCGCGACCCAGCGCCAAGTGATCGATTCGTGGTTGTCGCGGCGATCACGCGACGTTCACTCCAGAACAGCGACGACGACTTGAAGCGTGACCAAACGAGTCCCGTTCGCATCGAGCAAACGCACGCACGAGAATGCCGCGCGATCGTTCGGGAGCGGTTCGGCGAGCACGAGCGTGCCGCGAGCGACGTCCACGCGCAGCGCGCGCTCTCGTCCGCTGGAGTCCGCCAGAATCAGTCCTCGTTCCACGTCGACGACAAGCGCTCGTTTCACACGCGAAAACGCGACGTCGGCGGGCATGCGCATATCGAGTTCGAGCCTGCTTCGATCCGCGAGCAGCGCGCATTCATTCCACACCGGCGGCTCTTCACCACGCCGATGGCAGATCACGTCGGTGCGCAAGCGACCGGCGGCGACACACTCGCTGTCGGCGTACGCGAGCAACGGAATAGCGGCGCGTTCCACAGCACTCCACCGTCCGAGTTGATCGAGTAGGAGCAGTCGCGCGGCACTGCTGCAGTCGTCGACGAGCGTGGCTTGCTGTTTCGTCGAAAGCACACCGAACGCATGACTCTGCAGCACGAATGACGGCGGAATCTGGCGCGACCAGGCGTGCATGCTGTGATCGCCGCGCACACTGACGAAGGACGCTTTCGATGCGGTAAGCGTGGCGGCCAGACACCTCTGACGCGCGCCCCAGATCTCGTCGAAGCGCGTGCGTTCCGCGCCCGGCAGCGGCAAGTGCTCGCGTGCGAGGTACTCATCTCGAGCGCTGATCCCCGACAGAGCGACCACGAGGAGCGCGCTCGCCGCAGCACACCACCGCAGTGTCGTTCGTCTATGCGACCCGACGATGTGCGCGAGGCCGTCCTCGAGAACGAGGATGCTCACGATCAGCAGCGGCAGAACGCCGAGCGAGAGCTGCGTGCCGCTCACCGGGAATGCTTGCAGAGGAAACAACGCGGCCAGCCGCACGAGTAGCGCGCGCTCGCGCGTCCCGTCGATCGCGACCCATGTCCACGGCAAGGCGATCGCGATCGCAATTCCCGGTGACGTGATCGAAAAAATCGACGCGGTAGCACTGAACGCGAATTTCAGAACCCCGCTCGGCGTGCGTCTTGTCCGCTGCACGAAGATCCAACTCGCTAGCGAAAGTACGGCTGAAAATGCGCCGAATGCCGGAATCGAGAGTGGGCGATCGATCTCCGAAGTGAAGCGCAACGGGGCGAGGATCAGAGCCTCGGCCAGTGCGACGAGGCTCGTCCCGTATGTGGAGACCCACGCCACGATCGCGAGCGCACAAACGCCCGCTGCTGCGCCGAAGATGAGCCTGTTCAGTGCAGGTGGTTGGCGCTCGTCGACGTGATCGAGCGCGATCGATGCACCGTCCGGTACTCGGCGATGTGCGCGCGTTCCCGCCCACCAAGCGACGTTCGAGGCCAGTGCGAGCGCGAGCACTTCGCCCTCAGCGATGCGCTCACGCATCAGGATCCACGGCAAGACCAGCCCGGTGACGAGTACCGCAATGCGCAGGAATCGAGCACGGAATCCATCGTGCGCAAGCGCGAGCCCGACGAACAAACCGACGTTGATCTTCGTCAATGCCGTGAGCGCCCAAGTCGCTCCGCACGCGAGAGTGCTCGCCAGCGCGAGGGGTCGCGGATCGAGGGAGTCTCGTGCGCCCAACGCGGCGTACACAGCCAGCAACGTGCACATGAGTGCGACGTCTTGCGGATGCCCAGGCTCGTTCGCGAGCGTGCGTAGAACGACGAGCGCATATCCGAACGCAACGATCGCGAGCGGTGCACGCGCCTGTCGCTCACGAATGCAGCGGACGGTGAGCGCAGCACAGAGACCGGCCGCCGCGAGCCAAGCGGCCATCGTGGCGAAGCGCACGCCATCCGTCGTGGTCGGGACGTGCAGGACGTCGTGCGTGAACTCGCGCACCGCGAGCCATGCGGGTCCGTAGGGGAGCACGACGTCGTCATAGGGGCGCGCGCCGTTTCGGATCAGAGTCAACGCTGCTTGGAAGTAGCCTTCGTCGTCGTACGACGCGAATGTGCCGAAGGACGCGAACCCGCTGTAGACGAGGGCGAGCGCGAACAGGACGAGAGAGAGGGAGAGTGTGAGCGCTCGGTGATGGATGGGGGTGACTCGGGGTTGTGCGCCGCG
>JAWXBU010000100.1:0-16348 GCA_034440255.1 Planctomycetota bacterium
ATTCGAGGATGCGCACGGGCACGCCCCAGTCGCGAGCGACATCGACGAACGCGAGCCGGCGGCGCTCTTCCTTGAAGCTCGCGTCGATGAGAACGCGACAGCCGCGGAACAAGCTCTCGCGTGCGCGCGCCAGGGCGTCGGATCTGGTCTCGAATGCGACCGACCGCGTGTGCGTGCGCCTCGAGATCGGCCCGACCGGCGAGCCGCTCTTCCGCGAATCGAATTCTGCCTCGTGCGAGGTCGTGACCGTCCGCTCCTGATCCGCGCTGAAGCGCACCGAACGACGAGTTCCGGCGGCAGCGGAGTCCTCGGCGAACTCGCGCGCGTCGACCCTCAGGAACGCAGAGCGCGCGGGAACAGAATGTTGTTCTCGATGTGGATGTGCTCCATGACTTCGCGCTCGAGCTGCGCCAGTTCGACGTAGAGCGCACGCCAGGTCGTGCAGGCATCGGCGGGCGGCACGTAATCGTGCGCCAGCTTGCGCAGCTGCGCCAGGTTCTCTCCGTGCTCGACGTGCTCGAGCTCCATCATCTGCACCGGCATCGAAGCCATGCGGCCGCGACCTTGCAGGAAGAGAGGGAATAGGACCTGCTCCTCCTTCTGCATGTGCTCCTCGAGCGCGGAGGCGACGTGCTCGAGGTGCCGCGTCAAGCCGCGCGGGCACGAAGCCTTGTCCGCGTGAACGGTCTCCACCTTGCGCGCCATCTCGATCACGTGGGGGAGCTGCTCGCGGTGGCCGGCGTGGAAACGCTCGAGCACGTGCGCGACGACTTCGTCGAGCGGCTTTCCGTCGAGGCGCGTGAAGTCCTGCGTGCGCGCTTCCTCGACAGCCAGTTCGGAGAGGATCGTCTCCGTGGCGATCCCACCCGCCTGGCAGGCCGCGTCGAGCGCGACCTTGCCACGACAGCAGAAGTCGAGCCTGTGGCGGTTGAACACGCGGGTCGCTCCCGGGCGTGTCGTGGCGATCTCGGCCAGGGTGGTCTTCGTGGACAGGGTGTCAGGGGTCGGGCTCATGGCAGTCCTCAGGATGGCGGTAGTGCGCAAGTCCTTGCCTGGCGCTCACTTCCGAAATCGCGCTCGGATCGGTGCTCAGGGCTGGACAGGCTGGGGTCGAAAAGAAACACTAGATATCAGAGATAGAGCATATCTCGGATGGCGTTGATTAGTAGAGTAGCCCCGAACGCCGCGTTCCACAATCACATGCTGACCCAAACCACCGAGCTGGCCCTGCGCGCCCTGATCTACCTCGGACTCTCCGAGCTGAAGGATGCCGTGCCACCGAAGCGCCTCGCCGAGACGCTCGGCTGCTCGCCGACGTACCTCGGCAAGACCTTGGGCCTGTTGGTGAAGGCGGATCTGTTGAGGTCGGTGCGCGGCGCGCGTGGGGGAGTCGTCCTGGCCCGCGATCCGAAGACGATCACGCTCCTCGCGGTGGTCGAGGCTTGCCAAGGAACGTTGGTCGGGGATTTCTGCCGCACGGAGAAGCTCAAGGAGATCGGCGTGCCCTGTCGCTTCCACGAAGTGATGGCCACGCTGCACGCTCAACTCGTCAAGACGTTGTCCGGCTGCACTCTCGCGGAGCTCTTGGAGTGTCCGCTGCCTGTCACGCGCAACAAGCGCACGTCCGTGGCCTGCAAGATGAAGTTCGAAGGCGCCGAGGCGTTGTTCGACGCGGCGCAGGGCCGCTGAACGGGAGTTCGTCATGGTTTCTTCCGCATCCTCAAATCAGACAACAAAGATCCGAAATACGTCTAATGTCCTCAAAACCGGCCCGCTCGCCGCCTGGGACCCCGAAGATGCCGCTCAGTGGGCCGCCGGCGGGAAGCGCACGGCCGTCCGCAACCTGCTCGTGTCGATCCCCGCATTGTCCTGCGCCTTCGCGGTGTGGATGTTCTGGTCGATCATCGTCGTGCAGATGCAGAAGCTCGGCTTCCGCTTCGACGCCGATCCCGGCCGCAACACGCAGCTCTTCTACACGCTGACCGCCATCGCCGGGCTCTCGGGCGCCACGTTGCGCATCCCGAGTTCGTTCCTGGTCTCGCTCGCGGGCGGTCGCAACGTCGTTGCGCTCACTACGGCGCTCCTGCTCTTGCCCGCGCTGGGCACCGGCATCGCGCTCTCGAATCCGAACACGAGCTACGGCGTGTTCACCGTGCTGGCGGCGCTCTCGGGTTTCGGTGGGGGAGCGTTCGCATCGTCGATGTCGAACATCAGCTTCTTCTTCCCGAAGCGCATGCAGGGTCTGGCGCTGGGCTTGAACGCGGGCCTCGGCAACCTGGGCGTGAGTTTGATGCAGGTGCTGCTGCCCTGGGCGATGACCTTCGCTGTGTTCGGCGCGCTGAGCGGCGAGCCGCGCGCGCTGGCCGGGAAGTCCGTGTGGATCCAGAACTGCGGGCTCGTGTGGGTGCCGATCCTCGCCGTGCTCGCCATCGTCGCCTGGTTCGCGATGGACACGCTGCCGCAGCACCGCACGGCCAAGACGCCGGTCGCGATCGCGCGCATGGGCTGGCTCCTCCTCCTCGGTCTCGCAGCGAGTGGACTCGGTTCGTACCTGCTCGTCGGACTGGGCTGGAGCATGTGGTTCGTCCTCCCCTTCACGATCGTCGTGACGCTCGCTGCGATGCGCTTCCTCACGCCCGCGAGCGTGCAGCAGAACCTCTCGAAGCAGTTCGCGATCTTCTCGAACAAGCACAACTGGTCGATGACCTGGCTGTACGTGATGACCTTCGGGTCGTTCATCGGGTACTCGGCTGCGTTCCCGAAGCTCATCCAGGACGTGTTCGGATTCCTGCCTGACGGCACCCCGAATCCCAACGCGCCGAGTCCGTTCGCCTACGCGTGGCTGGGTCCGCTCCTAGGTTCGGCCGTACGCCCCGTCGGAGGTTGGCTGTCGGACAAACTCGGCGGCGCGCGCGTCACGCAGTGGTCGACGGTCGTGATGGTGGGCGCTGCGCTCGGCGTGGCGTGGGCCATCCAACGCGCGGACACCGCACCGCATCCCGAGGAACACTTCGGGGCCTTTCTGGCGCTGTTCCTGCTGCTCTTCGTGTGCACCGGAGTCGGCAATGGTTCGACGTTCCGCATGATCCCGGTGATCTTCTCGAAGGATCAAGCGGGCCCGGTCCTCGGCTGGACGTCGGCGATCGCGGCCTACGGCGCGTTCGTCATCCCGCAGGTGTTCGGTGCACAGATCAAGGCCGGGACGCCGCACCACGCGCTGTACGCGTTCGCCATCTACTACACGACTTGTCTGGGCCTGAACTGGTGGCTCTACGCGCGGAAGGGGGCGGAAAAGCCGTGCTGAGGAGAACTTCGCTCTGCATCGCCTCCCTGTGGGTGATCGTTTCGCTCGACGCGCACGCTCAAGCCCCGAGCGCCGGCGCGCCGGACACGGCCGCGCGCTCGTACTTCAGTCGTTGCACGGGCTGTCACACGATCGGCAAGGGCGCCTTGACCGGTCCCGACCTCGCTCGCGCTCTGACCTGGCAGCCGGCCGACCTGCGCGCCGCGATCGTGCGCATGCAGGACCGGACCGGTCCGATCGCGCCGACCGACGTGGACGCGCTGGTCCTGTTCCTGAAGGACGAGCAGCGCGACGCCCGCGTCGCGCTCGAGGAGGCTCGCATCGCCGCGCAGTTCGCCGTCGAACTCGATCCGCCCTCGGCGGACTTGGGTCGCGAGCTCTTCTTCGGCCGTGAGGCCTTCCAAAATGGCGGTACGGCCTGCGTCGCCTGCCATCACTTCGCGGACGAAGGCGGCGGTTCGCTCGGTCCTGACTTGAACGGCGTGTTCGCGCGCATGGGCCGTCAGGGCCTCGTCGCCGCGACCGAGAATCCGGCCTTCAAGGTGATGGGTCCGATGTACCGCGAGCGGCCGGTGACGCGACAAGAAGCGCTGCACCTCGTGCGCTACCTCGAGGTGACCGATCACGGCGCGGTGAAGCGCGCGGGCATTCCGTGGCTTCCCGCGAGCGGGCTCGTCGTCTTCGCGCTTGGCTTCGTCTTGATGTTCACGCGCCGGCTCGTGCCGCGCGGCGCTCGTTCGAGGAAAGAGGTTCGGTCATGAGTTGGATCCAGGACATCTTTGATCCCAAACGTCGCTCTTGGGAGGACTTCTACCGCAACCGCTGGTCGTCGGACCGTATCGTGCGCAGCACGCACGGCGTCAACTGCACCGGCGCGTGCTCGTGGAACATCCACGTCAAGAACGGGATCGTGACGTGGGAGATGCAGGCCCTGGACTACCCGGTGTTCGACCGGGCCATTCCGGCCTACGAACCGCGCGGCTGTCAGCGCGGGATCTCCTACTCCTGGTACGTCTACAGTCCGCTGCGGGTGAAGTACCCGTACGCGCGCGGCGCCCTGCTCGACGTGTGGCGCGCGGCGAAGAAGCTCTCGAACAACGATCCCGTCGCGGCGTGGCGCTCGATCCAGGACGACCCCGCGAAGCGCGCCGCGTATCAGAAAGCGCGCGGCAAGGGCGGGTTCCGGCGCATCTCCTGGACCGAAGCCAACGAGATCATGGCCGCCGCCAACGTGCACACGATCCAGCGCCACGGCTCCGACCGCATCGTCGGCTTCTCGCCGATCCCGGCGATGTCGATGGTGAGCTACGCCGCCGGCGCACGCTTCGTGCAACTCCTCGGCGGCGTGTCGATGTCGTTCTACGACTGGTACTGCGACCTGCCGCCGGCGAGCCCGGAGGTGTGGGGCGAACAGACCGACGTGGCCGAGAGCGCGGATTGGTTCCACTCCGATTTCGTCGCCGTCGTCGGCAGCAACGTCTTGATGACGCGCACGCCCGATGCGCACTTCCTCGTCGAGGCGCGCCATCGCGGCGCCAAGGTCGTGGTGTTCTCTCCCGACTTCTCGCAGACGTCGAAGATCGCGGACGAGTGGGTTCCGATCCACCAGGGACAGGACGGCGCGTTCTGGATGGCGGTCGGCCACGTCATGCTGCGCGAGGCCTACATCGAGCGCGAAGTGCCGCACTTCGTCGAGTACCAGAAGCGCTACACCGACGCGCCGTTCCAGGTGAAGCTCGTGAAGCGCGCCGACGGCAACTTCGAAGCCGGTGCGCTGCTTCGCGCGAGCGATCTCGCGGACACGGCGGGCGAGGAGAACGCCGAGTGGAAGTTCTTCGTGCTCGACGAGCGCGGCGCCTTGCGCATGCCGCTCGGCACGGTCGGTCACCGCTGGCAGCACGAGAAGGGTCAGTGGAACCTCGAGCCGCGTGACGCGCAGGGCGAGGCGCTCGATCCGATCCTGCGCCTCGGTGATCGCGCGAGCGGCGAAGTGCAAGTGGCCTTCCCAGACTTCAGCGAAGGCGCCAGCGACTGCGTGCATGCTCGCGGCGTTCCGGCGCGATGCGTGAAAACCACGGACGGCGAAGTGTGGGTCACGACCGGCTTCGAACTCTTGCTCTCGCAGTACGGCGTGAACCGCGGGCTGTCCGGCGCATGGGGCAGTGGCTACGAGGACGAGAGCGCGCCGTTCACCCCCGCGTGGCAGGAACGCTTCACCGGCGTCAAGGCCTCGGTCGCGCTGCGTTTCGCGCGCGAATGGACGCGCACGGCGGAGAAGAGCCATGGCCGTTGCAGCGTCATCATCGGCGCGGGCGCGAACCACTGGTACCACAACAACCTGATCTACCGCGCTGTCATCACGCCGCTGATCCTCGGGGGGTGCATCGGCAAGAACGGCGGGGGATTGAACCACTACGTCGGTCAGGAAAAGCTCGCGCCGCAGGCGTCGTGGGCGCCGATCGCGTTCGCGACCGACTGGGGCGGACCGCCGCGGCTGCAGAACTCGCCGTCGTTCCACTACATGAACTCCGACCAGTGGCGCTACGACGGCAGCTTCCGCGAGATGTGTCCGGTCGCGCACGGCGAGCATCCGCTCGCCCACGGTCACACGGCCGACAAACAAGCGCTCGCCGTGCGTCTCGGCTGGCTGCCGTGTTTTCCGCAGTTCACCGAGCCCAATCGCGAGGTCGTCGGCGAAGCGCGTCAGAACGGCGCCACTACGGATGCGGCCATCGTCGGCCGCGTCGTCGAGCGCCTGAAGCAGGGCTCGCTGAAATTCGCGATGGAGGACCCCGACGCGCCGCGTTCGTGGCCGCGCGTGTTCTACATCTGGCGCGGCAACGCGCTCCTGTCCTCGGCCAAGGGTCACGAATACTTCCTCAAGCACTATCTCGGCACGCACCACAACGTCATCGCCTCCGAGCGCGCCAAGGACGAAGTGAAGGAGGTCGTATGGCACGAGAAGATCGAGCACGGCAAGTTCGATCTGGTCGTCGACCTGAACTTCCGCATGGACAGTTCGGCGCTGTACTCGGACATCGTTCTCCCGGCCGCGACCTACTACGAGAAGAACGACCTCAACTCGACGGACATGCACACGTTCATCCACCCGCTGCAGCCCGCGGTGCAGCCGTGTTGGGAGTCGAAGAGCGACTGGGACATCTTCGAGAAGCTCGCCGAGCACACGGCGAACCTGGCCAAGACGCACTTGCGCGAGCCCGTCGACGACATCGTCGCCACGCCGCTTCTGCACGACACGCCAGCCGAGATCGCGCAACCCTCGATCAAGGACTGGCGCAAGGGCGAGTGCGAGGCGATCCCGGGCAAGACGATGCCGAATCTGACCGTCGTGCGCCGCGACTACACGCTCGTGCACCAGAAGTTCGTCTCGCTCGGACGCAACTTCCGCGACAAGGGGCTCGGCGTGCACGGCACGACGTACGACGTGTCGGACCTGTACGACGCCTACCTCGAGACGCACCCGACCGAGACGTGGGGCGGCAAGACCTATCCCTCCTTGCGCGCGGACAAGAGCGTGTGCGAAGCGATCCTGCACTTCGCGGCCGAGACGAACGGTGAGCTCGCGTATCGCGCGTTCCAGTCCGAATCGAAGAAGACCGGCCGCGATCACACGCACCTGGCGGCGGCGAATCGAGCTGTACGGATCTCCTTCGACGACATCATCAGCCAGCCGCGAAGGGTGCTCACGACGCCCTACTGGACAGGGATCACGAACGGTTCGCGCACCTACTCGTCGTACTGTCAGAACGTCGAGGAGCTGATCCCTTGGCGCACCCTCACCGGGCGGCAGCACTACTACCTCGACCACGAGGCCTACCGCGCCTTCGGCGAGAACCTGCCGACCTTCAAGCCGCGACCCGACGCGAGTGTCACTCACGACTTGGTCCACTCGCGCAAGCACAGTGGTTCGCTCGTCCTCAACTACCTGACGCCGCACGGCAAGTGGCACATCCACTCGACCTACGGCGACACGCTGCGCATGAAGACGCTCTCGCGCGGCATCGATCCGGTGTGGCTCAACGACAAGGACGCCGAAGCTCACGGCATCGCCGACAACGACTGGATCGAGATGTTCAACGACCACGGCGTCGTCTGCACGCGCGCCGTCGTCAGCGCGCGCATCCCGCGCGGCCTGTGCTTCCTCTACCACGCGCCCGAACGCACGTTGTCGGTTCCGAAATCGCCCGAGCGCGGCAACCGGCGCGCCGGGGGACACAACAGCCTCACGCGCGTGCGCCTGAAGCCGCTGTTCATGATCGGCGGCTACGGCCAATTCACTTACGCCTTCAACTACTGGGGCCCTCAGGGCGTGAATCGCGACACCTACGTCGTCGTGAAGCGCCTCGACAACCCGCAATTCTAGGGCACCGAAGAAAGCCAACCGCGATGGACGTACGCGCTCAAACCTCGATGGTGTTCCACCTGGACAAGTGCATCGGATGTCACACGTGCAGCGTGGCCTGCAAGAACGTGTGGACCGATCGTCCCGGCGCCGAATACATGTGGTGGAACAACGTCGAGACGAAGCCGGGCACCGGTTTCCCAACCGATTGGGAGGACCAGGAAAAATTCCAGGGCGGCTGGGAACGCGAGCCGGGGGGCGGCCTGAAGCTCAAGAGCCAGAATCGCTGGGACGCGCTGCTCAAGCTCTTCTACAACCCCGCGCAGCCCAACCTCGACGAGTACTACGAGCCGTGGACGTACCGCTACGACGACCTGTTCGACGCCAAAGAGGGCGATGACCAGCCGACGGCGATCGCGATCTCGCAGATCACCGGCGAGCCGATGGCGATCGAGAAGGGGCCCAACTGGGACGACGACCTCTCCGGTTCGCCGAAGTACGCCGAGAAGGACATCAACCTCGACAGCCTGACCGAGGACGAGCGCAACGCGATGTTCGAGGTCGAGCGCGTGTCGATGATGTACCTGCCGCGCATCTGCAATCATTGCGCGAATCCGAGCTGCGTCGCGGCGTGTCCGTCGGGCGCGCTCTACAAGCGTGGCGAGGACGGCATCGTCCTGATCGACCAGGATCGCTGTCGCGGCTGGCGCGCGTGCGTCGCGGCGTGTCCGTACAAGAAGATCTACTTCAACTGGAAGACCGGCAAGTCGGAGAAATGCATCCTGTGTTTCCCGCGTCTCGAGACGGGTCAGGCGCCGGCGTGCTTCCACTCGTGCGTCGGACGCATTCGCTACATGGGCGTGCTCCTGTACGACGCCGAGCGCGTCGCCTCGGCCGGAGACGTGCCCGACGAAGCGCTCGTCGAGTCCTACCGCAGCGCGCTCCTCGACCCGCACGATCCTGAAGTTCTGGCCGCCGCGCGCAAGAACGGCATCAGCGAGAGCTTCATCGAAGCCGCGCAGCGCTCGCCCGTGCACCGCTACGTGTGCGAATGGAAGCTCGCGTTGCCGCTCCATCCGGAGTTCCGCACCTTCCCGATGCTGTTCTACGTCCCGCCGCTCCTGCCGATCATGGGGCGCACGAACGGCGGCATGTACGAGCACGACGGCAGCCAGTTTCACACCACGTTCGAGGAAGCGCGCATCCCGATCAAGTACCTGGCGAGCCTGTTCTCGGGCGGCAACACGACCGAGGTCGAGACCGTCATGCGCAAGCTCGCCGCGGTGCGCGCCTACAAGCGCGCGCAGGAACTCGGCGACCTCGACGTCGACCGCGTGCTCTCGGGGCTGCGCGGTTCCGGACTGACCACGGAAGACGCCGAAGCGATCTACGCGCTGACCGCGATCGCGCCGTTGAACGAGCGCTTCGTCCTGCCGCCGATCCAGCGCGAGGAAGCCATGCCGAGCTCGTGCGACGCCGAGCACTGCAAGGGCTCGTGCGGACTGGGGACCACCGCGTCACCGGAGCGTGGAGCATGAACGTCACGACGAGCATCGCCACGTTCGCGGAGATCGCTGAAGCTTGTGCGCGGCTGTACGAGCTGCCGGGCGACGATTTCCAGGCGTGCGTGCGCTCGGCGAGCCGCAGCGCGCGGTCCGTGAGCGACGAAGCAGCCGGTGCGCTCGAGGAACTGGCCCTCGAGGTCGAGTCGATCGGATCCGTCGCGCTGGAGGAAGCCTTCGTGCGCACGTTCGAACTGCAGCCGTCGTGCTCGCCCTACGCCGGACCGCACCTCTACGGCGAAGAGGGCTTCCAACGCGGACGGATGCTGTCGGGCTTGCGCGAAGGCTTCGAACGTCACGGCTTCGACACGAGGGGCGAACTGCCCGATCACGTGGCCGTGTTGATGCGCTTCGCCGCTCGACTCGAGCCCGCCGAACGCACGGAATTGTGCGAATGGTGTCTCGCCAGGCCGCTCACGGCGATGGCCGAACAGCTCTCGGCGAGCGCGAATCCCTACCGGCACCTGGCCCGCGCGACGCGGATCCTCTTTGCGTCCGAGGGCGTGCCGCAGCGTGTCACTGAAGTCCTCAGTCGCACCGCACCGGCCAAGAACGACGACGGCTGCGGGGGCGTGTTCTCCGAGAGTGAGGAAACCTGATGGAAAGCCAACTGCTCGTGTTCTTGCTCGTGGGCTTGCCGTACATGGCCGTCCTCGGATGCATCGCCGGATCGATCTGGCGCTACCGCACGTCGCGCTTCTCGTACTCCGCGCTCTCGTCGCAGTTCCTCGAAGACAAGGCCTTGATCCTCGGCTCCATGCCGTGGCACCTCGGCATCTTCACGGTTCTCGCCGGTCACGCAGTGGCCTTCCTGATCCCGCGCGTGTGGGCCGGATTCGTGTCCAATCAGACCTTCCTGTGGACGGTCGAGGCGATCGGACTCGGAGCCAGCCTCCTCGCGCTGGTCGGACTCGGCACTCTGCTCGTGCGACGTCTGACCAACGGCCGCGTGCAAGCCGTGACGACGTCGATCGACATCGTGGTGCTGGGGCTCTTGCTCGCGCAGGTCGTGCTCGGGATCCTGGTCGCGGTTCAGCACAGTTTCGGTTCGGTGTGGGCGACGGGCACGGTCGCGCCCTACCTTTGGAGCCTCGCCACACTGCAGCCGAATCCTGCGCTCGTGCGTGATCTTCCCCCGCTCGTGCAAGGACACATGGCGCTGGCGTGGATCCTGATCCTGCTCGTGCCGTTCTCGCGTCTCGTGCACATCTTCTCGATTCCGATCGGGTATCTGTGGCGCGCGCCGCAGATCGTCGTGTGGGCGAATCCGAGGCGTTTCCAGGGCGTCGAAGCCGTGCTCATCCCGGCGCGACGCTATTTCCTGCGCGGGGCCGCGGCCGTCTCGGTCGGCGGCGCGCTGCTCGCGGCGGGCACGGCGGGCACGTTCGGTCGCTTCTTCTTCGGACCACGGCCGTCGGAGAAGGAGCAGACGAAGCTCGACGAACAGAAGCTCGCGCGCTTGCGTCAGACCCAACGCCAGAAGGAGCTCTCGGTCGAGCGCTCGCAGAAGCGCTACATCCGCATCGCCAAGGTCAAGGAACTCGACGCCAAGAAGGGTCGCTACTTCATCGACTACGAGATGCGCGCGGCACTGGCGTTCATGGGCGAGGACGGATTGCCGCTTCTCATCTCGGCCAAGTGCACGCACCTCGGTTGCACGGTCGGCAGCGAGCTCGACGCGGCCGGGCGCATCTTGTGCCCGTGCCACGTGTCGTACTTCGACGTCAAGACCGGTGTGCCGAACCAGGGCGCGCCGGCGAAGGATCCGTTGCCGCACATCGCCTGGGTGATGATGGACGAGAAGGGCGACGTCGTCGCGAGTCGCGGCGGCGACGGACGCGCGCACGGAACAATCGACCCTGCGAAGGCCGCGCTGTGCGACGTCTACATCGCGAAGAAAGAGGAGTCGAGCTCATGAGCACGATCCTCGAACCCCGTTCGAGACGCCTCGCGCGCTTCGTGCGCGAACGTTTCCCGCTGGAGAACCTCGATCCGAAACACATGATCGAGAAGAAGGAGGTCCCGCGCCACCGCATGAGCTGGGCCTACTACATGGGCGGGCTCGCGCTCTTTTTCCTGCTCGTGCAGATCGTCACCGGGCTCCTGCTCCTCTTCTACTACCAGCCGACCGTCAGCGACGCGCATGCGTCGGTCGAGACGATTTCCGAGTACGTCAGCGGCGGCGCATGGATCCGGAACCTGCACGCGTGGAGTTCTTCGGCGATGATCGCGACCGTCATCGTCCACTTGTTCACGACGTTCGCGATGAAGGCGTTCGCAGCGCCGCGCGAACTGACGTGGGTGTCGGGCGTTTCGCTGGCGTTGATCGTGTTCGGCTTCGGGTTCACCGGGTATCTGCTCCCGTGGAATCAGATCGCCGTGAACGCGACCAAGGTCGGTCTGCAATCGGTCGAAGCCGTCGGTCAATACCTGCCCGGTGAGATGGCGCACTGGCCGACGTTCGTGCGCGAGACGATCCAGGGAGAACCCAGCGTGGGACAAGCGACGCTGAGCCGCTTCTTCGCGATCCACGTGATCGTGCTGCCGCTCCTCACGATCGCGGCGCTCGGCGTTCACTTGATGCAGGTGCAGCTCCACGGCATGAGTCGCGGGGTCGACGCGCTGAAGGTGAAGACGGAGAAGTTCTTCCCGTTTTTCGTGATCAAGGACCTGTCCGTATGGGGCGTCGCCTTCTTCGTCGTCGCGGTCGTGGCCATGTGCCTGCCGTTCGACTCGTTCCTGCCGTTCCCGCTGCTCGAACCGTACAACCCGCTCGGTTCGACACCCGACGGCATCAAGCCCGAGTGGTACTTCTTCTTCGTCTACTATCCGCTCGAGCTCCTGCCCTACTGGGCCGTGATCGCGGCCTCGACGCTCGTCCTCGGCGCGCTGTTCCTGGCGCCGTGGATCTTCGCGCGCACGACGCGGCGCACGCTCAGCGCGCTGGCTATCGCCGCGGCCCTGTACTTCGTGGTGATGACCGTGTTCGGTCACGCCATCTACGACGCCTTGAAGGGAGGTCCTCCGTGAACGCCGTCCTGCGTCTCGCGATCTTCGGACTCTTCGCGGTTCCCGGCTCCGCGCACCACGAGTTCCAGGTCTTCGTGCAAGCGCATTCGGGCCGACCGGTCAATTGCGCCCTGTGCCACACCAGCGCCGACGGTCCCGAAGGCAGCGGACCGGGCCAGATCGGGAGCCTCGACGAGGCCGAGCGCGAGCGGCTGAACCGCGCGCGGGCCGCGTTCGATCCGAGCCCGGTCGTCGACAGCCCGATCCTGAACGAGTTCGGCAACAGCATCGTCGCGCGCCTCGGCAAGCGGCGCATCCTCGAACTGAGATCGAAGCCCGAGGCGCTCGCCGCGGAGCTCGGGGACGCGAGTGATCTCGATTCCGACGGCATCCCCGACTCGCGCGAGTACCTGGAGGGCACGCATCCGCTGATGCGCCACCACGGCGATCCGTGGAGCCTGTTCACGCACGAGCTGCGCGCCAATGCGTTCCACGTCGTGATGCTCGGTCTGGCGACGATCGTCACGTTGTACGGCCTGATCTCGATCCTGCGCGGTTTCGCGTTGCGCCTGCGGGCACGCGCGGACGCCACGGAGAACTGAGGCACGACGATGACGGTCACGCGCACGGCCTGGACGATCCTCGCGATCAACACCCTCGCCTTCACCGTGTGTTTCGCGGTCTGGACCATGAACGGCGTCCTGGTGACGCACCTGGTCACGACCGGAGCCTTCGACTGGACGCCCGTTCAGACCGGCGTCTTGATGGCGACGCCGGTCTTGACCGGCTCGATCCTCCGTTTGCCCGTGGGGATGCTGACCGACCGCTACGGCGGCAAGCCCGTCTACATCGGCGTGATGCTGGCGAGCGCGCTCGCGCTGGTTGGCAACGCCTTCGCGAATTCGTTCGTCGGTTTCTTCCTCGCGGCGCTCGGCTTCGGCATCGCCGGCGCCTCGTTCGCAGTCGGAATCGCCTACACGTCGGTGTGGTTCCCGCGCGAACGCCAGGGCACTGCACTCGGAATATTCGGCGCGGGCAACGCGGGCTCGGCGGTCACGCTGCTCGCCGCTCCCGGATTGCTGACGCGCTTCACCGATCACGGCGCCGACCCCGAAGGCTGGCGCAAGCTCCCTTACCTCTACGCCGGCGCGCTCCTGCTCGCAGCCGTCCTGATGCTGATCGTGGCGCGCAACAAGCGTCCGGCGCTGGCCGGTCCGCGGTCCATGGCCGCGAGCCTGGCTCCGCTGAAGGTCATGCGCGTGTGGCGCTTCGGCGCGTACTACTTCCTCGTGTTCGGCGCGTTCGTCGCGCTGTCGCAGTGGCTCGTCCCGTACTACGTCAAGTTCTACGAACTGCCGCTGGCGACCGCTGGGTTCTTCGCGTCCGTGTTCTCGCTGCCGTCGGGCTTGATCCGCGCGCTAGGCGGCGTGCTCTCCGACAGGTTCGGTGCGCGACGCGTCATGTACTGGGTCTTCGGAACCAGCGTCGTGTGCTGTCTCCTGCTCGTCGTGCCGCGCATGGACATGTTGTCGCCCGGCGAGGGCATCATCTCCGGAAGCGAGGGGACGATCGTCGCGTTGGACGGACCGAAGCTGACCGTCCGCGCCAAGATCACGGGCAAGGAGACGACCTACACGCTCAGCGGCGCGCGACAGGAAGTGCTCGAAGACCTGGGCGGCTCGCAGACGGACTTCTCCGCGATGCGCGTCTTGCCGAGCGTCTCCACGTGGCAGGAATGGGCCCAGAAGATCGAGGCCACCCACAGTTTCGCGCGTCGCCCGTTCCAGGTCGGAGACACGGTGAAGAAACGCGAACTCCTCGCCGCCGGCCGCACGCACGTCTCGTTCCAGGCCAACGTCTACATCTTCACCGGAATCGTGTTCCTACTTGGCATCGCCTGGGGGATCGGCAAGGCGGCCGTCTACAAGCACATCCCCGAGTACTTCCCCGATCACGTCGGCGTCGTCGGCGGACTCGTCGGCGTCATCGGCGGCCTGGGCGGGTTCGTCTGTCCCATCTTGTTCGGTCAACTCCTGAGCGCGACCGGGCTGTGGACGAGTTGCTGGGCCTTCCTGGCGGCGTTCTCGATCTTGTGTCTCGCGTGGATGCACCGCGTCGTGCAGCGCATGCAGCGCGAGCACGCGCCCGAGATGCACCGGCAGATCGAGCACGGCTGAC
This sequence comes from Planctomycetota bacterium, assembly GCA_034440255.1. Lineage (GTDB taxonomy): Bacteria > Planctomycetota > UBA1135 > UBA1135 > JAEUIA01. Next base: position 14,417 of record JAWXBU010000100.1, read on the forward strand.
GCAAGAATCCTCGCGACGGAGAGGACTCACACGGCTCCGGCGTGGTCAGGCTTCGTTCAGCGCGAGTGAGCGAGCAGCCAGTCGACCACGGCGGGGAGCGTCGCCCCGACGACCAGCGTGTGACCTTGATTCGGCACAGTTCTGGCCTCGACGGTGAAACCGGACTGCGCGAGTCGTTCAGCACGAGCGACGAGTGGTTTGGCGGCGACGAGGGAATCGAGTTCGCCGGCCACGACGAGCAGGGGCGCGAGCGACTTCGGCGTCGCATTCGAAGCCCCGCCGGCGATGCAGGCCGCGGCCGCGATGCGATCGGACCGCGAGACGGCGAGCTCGAACGCGGTTCCGGCACCCATCGAGTGACCGAGCACGTAGATGCGTTTCGTGTCCACCGCGTAATCGAACAGCATTGCCCGCACGAGTGCATCGAACGCCTCCGGAGTCATGGGCGCGAACCCGCCGCGTGGCGCAACGCACACGAAGCGGCGTTCCTCGGCGAGATCCTTGATGCGGCCGGCGCCGTAGCCGTCGAAGAACATGTTCTCGTCGCCGCCCATGCCGTGGAACAGCACGACGAGCGGCAGGGGCTTGTCCAGATCTCCCGTGCGAGGCGCGAAAACGCGCACCGGAACGTCGCTCTTCCCGATGCGCACGACGCGCCAGGTGTCGCCGGGCAGACGCCGGTAGGGATCCGTGCCGTTCACGAGCGCGTGCGCCTCGCGGTGCACCTCGGCGGCGAGCGCGTGCACGTCGCGACCGATCAAGTAAGTCGAGGTCTTCTGCGCTTCCTGGGTCAGCAGTGCAGCGCGGGCTCGGCAACTCGCAAGCGCAATTTCGAGCGGCGGACCGTCCGGTTCGACCACGTCGAGCAGTCCGACCACTTCCGTGCGACACGTGACGAGAGCCGACGTGTCGAGAAACGCATACGGCAGCGGAACGAGCTCGTCACAGATGCGCACGAGTAGCGTGGGGGAACTCGATCGCGCTCGTTCCGGCGGACAGGTGAGGCCGAGATCATAGGCGTCGCGGATGAACTTCAGGTCGGGAAGCGAAGCCCGCAGCAGGACGCTCGTCTCTCCGGGCAGCTTTCCCGGAGGGTGCGCGTCGGAGTGGTCCTCCAAGGTCCGGATGGAATCGCCCATTCGCGCCTGGAACACGATCCGAAGTGGTTCACAGCCGTCGGGCGCGCTCCAGTTCCCCCGAGTCGTGATCGAGAGTCGTCCGGAAGCCTCGTCCACCGGCTCGACCTCGACGTGCATGTCGAACACGTCCTCGCGTTCCGCGACCGTCAGCAGTTCCAGCGGCGCGAGCGAGATCGTCAACGCATCCAGCTTCGCGATCGCCGCCTTCCCGTTCCCCATGAAGAAGTCGAGCGTGAGCGCATCGAACGCGCGATTCGCTTCCGCGACGCGAGCTTCCGCGAGCGGATGCCGAGCCAGTGCGCGCTCGAAACGCATGTACGCCTTCCCCAGGTCGGTTCGATTCGGCGCCGGTCGTTCGGCGGCCTGCGGGAGGAGTGCGAGCGCGAGCGTGAACCACATGTGGGGAGAGGATAGCCCGGCGCGGTACGGGTGTCCTCGCGCACGGGTTCAGCGTAGGCGTCGCAGGTGTGACGAACCTCCCCACGCGCCGTAACATCAACTCTTGTCGCATCGACACGATGCATACAGTGAAGGTGCGGGGCATCGGCACCCGAACGGCCGAAGAAATTCGCGCCTACCTGATCGAGACGGACATCGTCGATCTGTAGTCGCTCGGCGTCCGTCGCTGTCGCGCGGTACGCAGGCCCAGGTGCGGCGACGAGCAAGCAGTTCCCCGTCGCCGCATCAACTTGGATTCGCGAGCTCGCACGCGGCGAGCGCCGCCAGCGCGTTGGCCGTCGATTCCGCGGGTGATCCGGACGTGTCGATCGTGTCGTGCAACTCGTCGGTGCGC
>JAWXBU010000101.1:0-27099 GCA_034440255.1 Planctomycetota bacterium
CCGCGCGCGCGCGGCGATCATTCAGAGAAGCTGGCGGACTCGTTCCTCATCGGTATGGAATCGCCTCCGCCAGCCCGCTCCTGAGAGTTCGGTTCCGCGTCAGAAGACGAAGAACTGCAGCACGATGTCCGTGCGATCACCGTCGCCGTTGATGTCGCTGCCGGCCGAACCTTGCAGCGCTTCGTCGGTCAACAAGGCAGCGCACGAGGGTGAACCGCTCTCGGGATCGACCTCGATCACGGGACGGTTGATGGCCGTCGAGATGCCGTTGATGTTCGTCGTGCCTTGCGTGAACGAGCTGCGGAAGACGACGCGGTCGAACTTGTCCCCGTCGTTGCTCCAGTCGCGATTGTCGAACGCTTCGGCCGTGCGGTAATACCCGAGACCGCGCGCGATCACCATGCCCGGATTCACGGTCGCGGGCTGCGACACGTCGAGCGCGATCTTGATGCCGGGAAACGTCAACACGCTCGAAGCATTGAACACGGGGAACGTAGGAATGCTGTCGACGAGGTCGTTGTCGCCGGGATTTCCCGTCGTTCCGGGGTTGAGCGATACGCCGCCGACGATCTCCTGCAAGCCGAGCGTGAGCCGTTGACGATCGCGCGTTTCGCCGACGTACGAGGCGCCGACGAAGCTCGCGCTGTGCGTGAACTGCCACGGCGTCGTGCTCGTGCTGGGCAGGAGCCAACCGACGAGATCGAACGTCTCGAGCGTGTCTCCGTTGATGTCGAGATTGTCGGCCTGTTCGTCGACGACGATGACGAGGCGCTCCTGCAACTCCGCGAGTCCGCGCGTGCCGCCCGCGACGTCGTCGACCGCGTGGATGTGCAGAGGAGAATTCAGCGGCAAGATCGCGCCGGTGCCCGCGACCATCTGCGTCCAACGCACGACGCGATCCAACTTGTCGCCGTCCGTATTGAGGTCGCAGGTGCCTTCGCCGAGCGTGCCGGTCGACGCACTCTCGGGCGTGATGGTCGCGATGAAACCGTTGGCGATCGCGATCTTGTCGATCCCGACGAGTCCGGTGTTGCGCGGCGGATTGACGACCGAGTCGCTGACCCACGCGGCGAAACGCAGGTAGTGGAGGATCGTGTCGTTCGTGTCGGCGTCGGAGAAACCGATGCACTGCGTGGCCTGCCACGAAGGCGAAAAGTCGCTCGGATCGTCGAGGTTCGTATTGCCCTGCGCGCTCTCGCTGACGAGGAAACCCACTTGCCAATCAGCAGCCGCGACGAACTTCGCGCGGATCGGGGCGGTCGCGCTGGGCAGCGCGAGAGCGACGCTGCGCAACGGTGCAGCAGCCGTCCGCAGGTCGAGCAGCGCCAGCACGAAGTTGTCCGACGTGTCCGCGTCGGCGTTCAAGACGCGCGCTTCGACCGCTTCGTTCAACGCGCAGAAAACGAGACCCTCTTCTTGCACCAAGATCGACGGACGCAACGCGCCGACCGCGTCCGTCGTCGTCACGGTGACGATGGTCGTCGGCGCCGCCGAGTCGATCGTGCGCAGCGAACTCGCGTTCGCGCCGGTGACTGCGTCGGCCGTCGCGTAGACGAGTCGCGATCCGAAAGCGACCGCTTTCTTCGTGGACGTCGCGTCGAGTTCGTCGACGAAAACCGGCGTCGGAGCTGCTTGCGACCAGTGCACGAGCACCGTGTCGTCCAAGACCGTGTCGAGGTTCCAATCCTCGCCGTCGATGGTCTCCGACACGACGAGATAGAGTTCGCTGCCGATCCACAACAGGTCCTGCGCCGCGACGCCGACGTTGGCTTGCGTGCGCGTGCCCGCGTCGACGAACACGACGGTGCCGTCATTCGCTGTCCCGTCGCCGTTCAAATCGGTTCCGGCTGCACCGGTCGTCGCTTCATCCGCGATCCACGCGATGTTGTTGCCGCTGATGGCGACCTTGGTGTTGCCGCCCACGGCCCATTGGGTCGCGCGCACGATGAACGCATCGGATTCGTCGCTGCCACCCGCCGAACACGCGGCGAAAATGGCCGCAGTGAGGCAGAGCACGGTCGAGTGGAGCGGGGACGGCGCGACGCGCGCGCACGATTGGATCAGTTGATTTCGCATAGATGTTGTCGCCCTGCCAGGTCGACGAAGTGGCCGAAAAGGTAGCGTTCCGTCTGCTGAATTGCATGACGTCGACTCGTAAAGAGCACAGCTTCTCGCGCTGGAATTCGCGTGCTCCGAGCGGTGTGATGAGCGCATGCGCGTTCTCCTCGCCGCTGCCCCACATCGAGATACCTTCGGGTATTCGATGCCTCCACCGGGGCTATTGCGGCTCGGCGGCGAACTCCTGCGATCGCGAATCGATGTCGCTTTGCTCGATCTCGCTCACGAACTCGGCGCCGGCGTGATTCCGCACGACGAGACGCTCGCCGACGCCGCGTGTGAGCGCATCCTCACGCGCGGCGAATTTGACGCGGTCGGCCTGTCCGTCATGGGCGCGACGCTGCCGATCGCACTCTTGATCCTCGAGCGGGTGAAGCTTGCGAGGCCGCGGACGGCGACCTGGCTCGGCGGCCCGGGCACGACGGGCATCGATGTACGTTTGATCGAGCGCTTCCCGTTCGTCGATGCGATCGCGCGCGGCGAGGGCGAGCGCACCATCCTCGAATGGATCGCTGCTCGATCGCGCGGAGCGGATTTCACCGGCATCGCGGGCACGACGTGGCGCGCACCGGACGGCAGCGTGCACCGTGAAGTCGATCGACCGTCGATCGAGGACATGTCGACATTGCCGGCCTACGCGTGGGATCTGCTGCCTTCGATCGCCGACTACAAGCGCGTCACGGGCGGAGCCGACGGATTAGTGGCGATCGATTCGGGGCGCGGCTGCGTTTACGACTGTTCGTTTTGCACGATCGGTCGCTATTGGTCCAGGCGATCACGCACGCTTCCGGCTGCGCGGCTCGTCGATGAGGTCCTGTCGCTGTGCGCTATGCCTGCGGCGAAGAGTGCCTATCTCTGTCACGACCTGTTCGGGGCCAACCGCGGCCAAGCGATCGCGTTTTGTGACGGCTTGATCGAGCGCGGCTCGCCGATGCCGTTCGAAGTGCGCGCGCGCGCAGACCATCTCGATCTGGCACTGCTCGAGCGGATGCGCGCGGCAGGCGGCTATCGCGTGTTGATCGGAGTCGAGTCGGCGGACGCTGGCGTGCGCGAGAAGAGCCACAAAGGTCTGCGTCGCGGAACCGACATGCTGCAAGTCGTCGACGACTGCGCTCGCGCTGGAATCACGCCTATTTTGTCACTGATTTTGGGCCTTCCGGGCGAGGACGAGGCTGCGCTCGAAGCCAGTTTGGACTTGTGTGCGCGCGCGAGTTTGCGGGCCGGAGTCAACGTGTCACTGCACCTCGTCAATCCCGAGCCTGGATCGACTTTCGGCGAAGAGTTCGCCTCGCGCTCGCGACCGATCGACGGGATCCCGCCCGACATGGCGATCGGCGCCGGCGAGACGGCGGCCGAGCGCGCCTTGATCGCCGCTCATCCGGATCTGTTCTCGACCTTTGCGCTCCTGCCCGGTGACGAAGACCATCTGAAGGAGCTACACCGCATCGCGAAGGAGTTGCCCGAGATCTTGATGCGTTATCCACGGACGTTCGCCTTGCTGCGCGAGCGAAATGACGCAACTCAATCAGGCGCATTGAGCCTTTATCGTGCTTGGAAGGCCAGCGCGCGCAGCTTCGAGAGCTTCGTGACACGCGTAGGCTCGGTAGAGTCACGCGAGATGATGGCCTGGGAGCAGGCCTTGGTGCGGGCCGCCAGTCGCGGAGCGGTCCTTCCAAACGACGATCGTGTGCGCGTTTGCGCCGAGGTCGTTCAGGCAAGTTTCGACTTGCCAGCCATCGCCGACGGGTTGCGCACCGGTGTGGTCGCCGCACGCGAGCCGTCGGAAATACGACTGGCGATTGCACCGAAACGCGCTGATTCGCCCCTGTCTGCCGTTTCGACGTCGAGGATCACGCGCGACGTCGCGGCGCTTCTGGAGGCCCTCGACGGAGACCATTCACGCGACGATTGGGAACGTACTTCACCTGGACTCGGTGCTGCACTCGATCGTTTTCGTTCGCTCGGCTTGGTGGATTTCGTGCCCGCGTCGAACGCGGTGGAGATCGTCAACACATGATTCAACAGCGTTCGTTCCCGATCTCACTGATCTTTCCGCCGCAGGGGCACTTCACCCAACCCTATTTGGCGTTACCGTGTTTGAAAGCCTGGCTCGTTCAACATGGTTTCGGCGATGTCGAACTGGTCGACGCGAACATCGACGCCTACGACCGCTTCTTGTCTCGCGACTACCTGGAGAGAGCGCGTGATTTGGTGCGGGAACGCCTGCCGCTCTCGCGTTTCGCCGATCAGAGCGAATTGCCGTTTCGCGACATGGCCGCGTTCCGAGCCGCGAGCGAAGCCGAAGTGTCGGCGGAAGCGTTGATCGAGCGCATCGACGAGGCGAAATCCGTCGTGCGCACCGGAGCCTTCTACGACGTCGGGCGCTACATCCCCGCCGTGCGCACGATCTACCACGCGCTGCGCCTCGTTTCGGCCGCGCACCACCCGAGCGAACTGACGCCCCACAATTTCACGATGGGGTATGCGAACGATCGCTCGCAAGACGTGTTGGCCGCGACGCTCGACGAATCCCAAAACCCGTTCATCGAGCACTTCCGAGTTCACGTGATTCCTGCTCTCGTCGCACGACGTCCGCGAGTCGTCGGTCTGTCGATCATCTACGGGAGTCAATTGATTCCCGGACTGACGCTGGGCCGCATGATCAAAGCGGCCTTGCCCGATTGTCACGTCACGGCTGGCGGAGGATTCCTGGCGTACATCGGCGCCAAATTGATGACGGCGCCCGGCCTGGATGCGTGTCTCGATTCGATCATCTTCCACGAGGGCGAGAATCCGCTGCTCGCACTGTGCGAGCGCTTGCGCGACGGACGATCGCCGGCAGACGTAGGGTCGCTGACGTGGTTCGATCGCAGCGGCGACGCTGTACGTCCCGTCGTCAACACGCTCGGCCATCCGATCAAATTGGACGCCGCTCCGCCGCCTGATTTCACCGGGTTGCCGCTGACGCGTTATTTCTCGCCCGAGCTCGTGATCCCTTATGACATCAATCGCGGTTGTTACTACGGCGAGTGTACGTTCTGCACGTTGCCGACCGTGATCGGGCCGGGGTATCGCACGCGCAGCGCCAAGACCATCGCCGATCACATCGTGCGACTGCGCGACGAACTGGGCACGCGCAACGTCAACTTCATCACCGACTGCATGCCGCCCGGGATGATCCGCGATCTGCCGCACGAATTGATCTCGCGCCGCGCTGAGATCCGCTGGTGGAGCGACGCGCGCGTCGAGCCCAAGGCGTACACGCTGGAGGGCGCTCGTAAACTGCACGAATCGGGCTGTCGCAAACTGCTCTTCGGTTTCGAGACGGCGACACCTCGCCTCTTGAAGATGATGATGAAAGGCCAGTCGCTGAAGTCGACGGTCGAAGTCGCGACGAACTGTGCGCAGGCCGGAATCAGCGTCACGTTCTACGCGATGGTCGGATTCCCGACCGAGACGCGGGCAGAGGCTCAGGCGACGGTGGATTTTTTGATCGAGCACAAAGACGTCGTGCGCGAAGTGTCGCTGCAGACCTTCCACATCGACGAGGTCGCGAAGACCTATCGCGAGCCGGAGACCTTTGGCATCCACATCCTCTCCGACCCGGATGCCGACTTGCAGCTTTATCACGACTACGAAGCGGCCAGTGGGATGACGCAATCCGAGGCGGCGGAGATGTTCGAGACGATGATGAAGAGCCTACGGACGCACTATCCGCTCTTCAGTGGTGACAACATCTTCTTCTTCATGCAGAAGAGTCATTACTTCCTGCATTTGGCACGCGAGACGACGCCGGATGAATTCGCGGAGCGCTGCAAGAAGCGCTTGCTGCGTCGACACGCGAACACCGATGAACGCGCGCTCGCGGTCGGCGACGACACGCGTACGTTGCCGATCGCGTTCAGCTACACCGAGGCGCTGGCGAAGTTGGCCGATCCGCTGGCGCGTGCGGCGCGACCTGATTTCTTGTCGGGTCGCTTCGTCGAGAGCGCGGAGGATCAGGCGGCGCGCGAACTCGGCTCGCTCGCGCGACGCGATCGGGTGCTCGTCTACTGCGGAGAAACAGCTGAATTCGCTGAGGTGCGGGGCGACGGCGCGCGCGCGATCGATTTGTTGCGTAGCGCTGGCACGCTGGGTGACTTGCTCGATATGCTCCCGGAATCTGATTTCGCTTCGCGTGCGAATCTCACGCGGTTTGCGCGTGAATTGCATCGCCTGGGTGTGCTCGAACAACGCTTGCCGGCTCCACACACGACCTGAAAGACGCACATGACCAAGAACGATTCATCGAAGTCCGACACCGGCGCTAGGAAACCTGACGCGGTACGTCCGGAGAGTCGGGCGGAGGAGAAGACTGCGCCCAAGATCGATTTCTCGAAGCTCGATCTGACGGTCGAGAAAGTCGAAGAGCGCATCAGTCCGAGTGAGACGAATGTGTTCGATAAGTAGCTGACGGCTCGGCTGTTGGCGCGTGCGTGGGTTCGGCGGGCTGCGCTGGGGACGCTTGGCTTTCGATGAGCACGTGCGAATGGAGCCTCTTGCGGGGACTCGGCGGCGGTGGTTCGGCGGTTTTGATTGCCGGTGGTGTGTCCTCTCGCGCTGCGAGGGAGAAGAGCTGCGCGAAGGCGGTTTGAAACAAAGGACTACACAAGCGTGCTTCGCATCGCTGACCCCGCACGCGTGAACCGCAGAGTACCGCACTTCACGCGCACGGGGTTCTGTCAGAAGGAAAGGGGCGTGGCGGCGGAGTGTGCCGAGTTGGTCGGAAGGGAGGCGTCAGTTGGGGTCAAGCTGATCAGGACGGCCGAGGGGGCTCGGTCAGAATCGAACCGCTACGTGCGAAAGCATGGCGTGCAAGTGCGCCGGGATCTGCGCGTTGGGTTGCTTTTCAGGCCCTGGTGATGCGTCGACAGGAAGAGTCGATCAAGGTTTCCAGACGATTCGATAGCCGTTCGTCAGATTGAACGTCGACACCGAGCAGAACGCGGCCGAGTCGCGGTACCAACCTTGGTAATGGCGGACGTTACCTGCGGCGACAATGCCTTGGATGCTGACGAGCGGTTGCCCGATGCTAGGGAACGACGAGGCGCCCGCAGCGTTGAGCACGACGCCCAATCGAACGATCGATCCGCCCGCACACGTTTTGCCGTCGCCGAAAACGGTTCCGTTGTTCGCGTTCTGCGTGCTCGAGCCTTGGAAGTAGAGGACGAACGAAGTCGTCATTGCCGAGCCGTTCAGGAACAACGTGTCGGCAGACACGCTCGCTACTCCGCTCGCACGCAATTTTCCGCCTGTTCCAAGCCCATTCAGGCAACCCGAGCGATCGCCGTACGGTGACGCATTGGCGCACGGGCACGCTGTTCCCGAGCCGTCACCGAAACAGAATTCGACGCCGACCGGACAGGCGCTTCCGAACAGGCAATCGACCCACTCGGGATGATCGATGAACGGATTGCGATTGCCTTGGAAGCTCGCGATCACGTCGTTGCGCTCGCGTTCCCATGCATCAGGCGGATCTTGGATGTTCCACTGCACGAGCACGCTCTTCATGCCCATGTAGGCGACGGACAAATTGGCGCCTGTCGCCGAATTCGTGATGAGCGACTGCGTGTCGGTGACGCGCAAGTCGGGTTCGGGTTGACCGGTGACGCCGTGATTGCCGCCCTCGTAGCGCACGTCTCCGTACAAAATCGCGCGCGCGACGTCGCCGCGCTTGCCGATCCAGGTCTCCCACGTGTCAGCCGACGTCGAACCGTTGTTCCAATTCGAATTGCCCGGATAGACGCCTGACCCACCACCTTGACCATTCGTCAGCGTCGTCACTTGCTCCGTACAGCTGCTCGAACAAGTGCGATAAGGCGCATTGCCGCGCGCGCTGTTGTAAGCCTGACGGCTCAGGAACAGCATGTGACAATCGGTGTAGGGATAGTTGTCCGCGCCGTCATTCGGAAAACCGTAGCTGTTGGGCCACGTGTGCTCGCGGTCGTAGAAGGTGTTGCCGCCGGTCTGCTTGGGCAACGAATCGTTCTTGTACACCTCGAGGATGTTGGCCGAGTTCGCCGGATCCTCGCTCGCCGTCGCTAGCACGTTCCACGTGTCCGTCGACCCGGACGTGTACGGGATCTTGGTGTGATCGTCGATCGCCGCGTTCAGCGTCGTGCGCAACGTGGCCGCATCCGTCGTGTCGACGCTGGCGTAATAGCCGGCCGGGACTTGCGCCCAGGCGACCTGTGAAAACAGCGCGGCGAGCGCGGCAGCGTGGACGAAATTCATCGTGTGCATCCTCGGGGACCACCTCGAACCTACAACGAACCAGCGTAATGCGCACTGCAACGGACTAGAACTTCATCCCGAAGCCTCGATCGGTCGGCTGGCGACAGCCCGGCTCGGGTAGGCTCCCTCAGGCGCGAAGACGAAACTCAACCGTTCGATGATGGTCCGCCTGCTCCTGATCCTCCTCATCACCCTCTGCGCTGGAAATCCGGCGGTGGAAGGCGACGATCCGATCCAGAAACTGCAGGTCTTGATCGCCCGCTTGCGCGACCACCGTGTGCAACTCGCCGGGCAGACGATCGCCGACGCCAAAGGCCTGCTCGCCGACGCGCGCCTCTTGTGGAGCATCGACGAGTCGCGCGCCAAAGATGCGGCGCTCGTGATGCTCGACGTCGCCGGCTTGTACATCGATGCGACCACGGACCCGAAGAATGCCACGCCTGAAGCCGAGTTGCGTGACGCGGCGCTGGCGACGATCGAAGCTCATTTCGAGGGCGCCTTCGGCCGCTGGTTGGTCGCCGAGGTCTTCGCCCTGCCGCAATCCCAACCGGTCGTCCGGCGCTTGGCGGTCGCGCGCATCCTCGAGACGCGCAATGTGCCGTCGGCGAAGTTGGCCCTCTTGTCGGCGACGCTGGAGTCCGATCCGCGCATCGTGCGCGCGTCACGTCGAGCGCTCGTCGGATGGAGTGACGACGCGGTCCACGGCTACTTCATCGGTCTCTTGGATCGAGCTGTTGCGAAGCGTGATCCGTCGGGCGCATGGCTGGCGGAAAAGCACTTTTCCTCGGTCCATTTCGACGAAAAGTCGCGAATGAGCACACAGTACACGCTCCTCGTGCGGACCGATCTCGTGTCGGACGACTGGCGAGTCGCCTCACGCGCGATCGCACTGCAGGCGCCGATTTCCAACGAGATCGCCGTGCCAGCACTGATCGAAGCCCTCTCGACATGGAAGGCGCGTGCTGCCAATGGCGCGCAGTCGTTGCGAGTACGATTCGAGTTGCAGCGCGCGCTGCGAGCCCGCTCCGGTCGTGCGTTCGGTGTCGAGCCCGAGGAATGGCGCGTCTGGTGGGCGTACATGCGCAGTGGCGCTCGCGGAGTCGCTCCCCAGACGGGTGTGCCGCAGGAAAAGACGGAAGCAAGCTTCTTCGGCATCCGTCCGGCGAGCGACCGCGTCGTGTTCGTCATCGATCGCTCGGGCAGCATGAATTACGCGCTGGGCGAAGTGACGGGCCCGCGTGGCGAGGTCGGCCGCAAACGCTGGGTCGAAGCTCAACGTCAGCTCTTCGATTTCCTGGATTCGATCGGACCCAAAGCCAAGTTCGACGTCGTGCTCTTCCACTCGATCCCCGAGGTCTGGCGAGGCGAACTGGTCGTGGCCGACAAGCGCAATCTGGACGGCCTGAAAGAGTGGCTGAAATTCCAGACGCCGAACGGAGGCACCCAGTTGCGCGCCGGGGTGGAAACAGCAGTCCACGTCGGCGCAGACGGAAGAGTCGACCTGAGTCAGCTCGAGGCCGATACCGCGATCGTTTTGTGCGACGGCGAGACCGAGGAGGGAGCCGAGTGGGTCAACCCGTTCCTCGAACGCTTCCTGCCCGAGACCCGACTGGTGTTCCACGGAGTTCAGCTCGGAAACAAGGGCGACGAAACGCTCGCGCGCCTAGCGAAAGGCAGCCGGGGGGATTTCGTCAAGATCGACGGGTGATGGTAGGTTCTCTTGAAAGTGTGCGCACGCTGCCTGTTGCAGTGCGCACACTTGAACATCTTGCCCCCGAGAGAAAAGAACTATTTCGAAACTGTGACCACGGAGGGCCCGAACCACGAGACTGATGCAGTACTGATCCGCGCATCCACTTCTTCGATTGCAGGTTGATCTGCTCCAAGATCTTTGAGCATCGAGTAACTTGACCGAGAAACCCAGTGCTGAGTCCTCACACCTATGTGTTCCCACGTTGAGAATCTCAGCCCGTCGGATTTTGCTGAATAGGTGTTCCGTCCGAGCTCGTGCTCAATTCTGAGCGATTCACCAGCTGCAAACTCACCAGCACCCTCAGCAGAGCCCCTCAACGAAGGATGACCTTCGAATCGCACAGAGTTCATCAGGCTCAACTTGTCCCCCGGCGCTACCTCGACAATACCACCTAACTGCACGCTAATAGCCTCAGTTAGGTCCTCCGATTCTGCCTCAAAATAAACCCGCTCTTCCGAACCAAACCATAGCTTGGCGTCGCGGGAATCAGCTTGCCATTCAGGAGGCGGCCCTGGACCATATTCAAATTGGGCCACAGTGACTGCAGGTGATGTTGATGGTGTCCAAGCAGTTCGGGATGTTTCAATTTTTGTCTTGCTGCTACCGAGTGCGAGGAGAGTATCTCCGACGGGCAGCTTGCCGTGGAAAGTAAAACATGCACGCCCGCCCAGAACTGTCACGGGCCTAAGTTCGGGTCCGCGCTTCGCTGTGGCTTGAATTACCTGAACAACGAGTCTCTCCGATGCACCCAGATGGGACTCTTCGAAGTCCAGGGAAAATGTGAAGGAGACACCTTGTCCCTCAGATGCCATATCAACGTGTAGCAGCACTCCGCTCAGTGCAGCATCTGCCTCAAGGTTGTGTGCACGCAGGTGCTGACTTGTTTCCGTCTCAGTCAAGTTCCCCGCGTAGACATTTGATGCATTGTGATTCTCCAGAAAGCCGACAAGAAGCTTGTCGTTATGCGGACAGGCAAAATGTGGATTCGGGGAAGCATCCGTCAACTTCCAACAGACTAGCCTGAGAAGCACCAAGGCTTGTGCGTCACTCCGCGTGGTATGCGACTCTACATCGAATTCCAATTCAATGGATGGCCGGTACTTCTCACTCGATGTGCACAGCCCCAGGCGTAGCCAACAATTTTCCCCGGAGTTAGCAACCACCCCCAGGCGACCCGCCTCATCGCCTTGCACCAGAAACTCTTTGTTCGCAGTCCTGATGATGGCATTGGTTTCTGGTGAGGCCTGAAAATCACTATCGCGGACGATCACAAACGGTCCTGCTGCAGCCCGAGTGCTCATTGGGTGGCCTGACCAAACTAGGTACGCAGTTCCAATTAGGAACACTCCTATCGTCGCAATCAATACCTTCACGATCAGTACCTCCGAACTCCGCAACCTACTGCGCTCTCGAAAAAACTCAACGTCGCCTCGTCCGTGCCCTGGGGAAGCTGCAGCACATTATCGCTAGAGTCATTGACAGTTGGTTCGGGGGCAGGAAGTTGTGCTCGGGCCCACTTCATCGGTACACTCCGTCGTCTGCAATTTCAGTATTGCCGCACGGTGTCAGCTCCCAGACAATCTCGATTGCTACGACCTTCGGTCTATAAAGGTCATACTTGACGGAGTAGCGGCTGACGCAGCTCAGGTAGTGCGTAAAATCTCGCATGCATTCACCGCATCCGTTGCCGTTGCTAAAAGTGTAATCTGTCGAAGATTCCCATTAATACGAGTAACTTCCCTCAAGGGTAACGGACACGCCATTTATGTTGACGGGTATGCTCACGCTACCGCCCCAATGACCTCGCCAGCCGCTGGAGTGGGTCACTCCTGGCAGGCCGCACTTCGCAGAGTTGTTTGGAATTGTCACTGTGGCACATCCCGAAGTCACGAGGGTGCCCGCTCCACACGATGTTGAGGAGGGCACGTCAGGGCTGCAAGTCCAACTGGGAGGAGCATTTGGTGGGGTTGGGATACAGTCGGAACCAGTACTGGCGGGCGACGTTCCAACAAGCGAAGGCAACTGACTAACCAGCTTGCTGGCGGGGACTGCGGGTGCAGTCGGGTAGAGCAAAATCAACGTGTCACCCCTTTCGATCGTGCCGTCGATCGTGAGATACTCTCGCTGATTGGCCGAATCCCACAGCCCGTGAGTCACATTCAAGGTTAGAGGCCCTGATTGAACGACACCGTTTACAAGCACTACGTAGGGCTGCGGGGCTGCGAAGAATCCGTGTCCTTTGCAATCTACAGACAGCGAGAGGCTGTTGGGAGGAATGATCGCTCCCCCGCCTGTCCGCATGACAAGCGCCAGCCGAGCCCCGCCGGTGGCCGGACTAGGAAGGGTCACGCCGTACGCGGCCTCGTACGCCTTGATCTCTCCGTGCGTCAGCAATTGCCCAACCTGCGCAGTAAAAAGGTATTTGCTAGGATTTCCCCAGGGCATGAATTTCCATCGCCGGTGATGTCCACTCGAAGTGGGCTCCTGATAGCGGATCATCACGGTCGTCAAGTGTGGTTGGTTGGTTCCCCTTCGGTAGTCGAACGAATCGAACTGAGGCGGCGGCACCGGCATGTCCTCGATCCATCTTTGCCCGAGGAGAACGCCACCGGTCACCTGGGTTTCCGCAAGAGTGACCATCACAGGGAGGCTGTGGTCCACCGGATAGAACGGGGTCGATCCATCCGCGTCAGTTACCAGTCCCCAGTGCAGCCCGGGTGCTTGCTGCAGTTGGACGGGAACACCCATGCAAGGGATGTTCATATCATTGCGAATGCTCACCCCGAATTTATAGTCCGTAAGCGCCCCAGCGGTGCGGGCGGCGAGTGCGATGACGGCGCAACAGACGACACGTCGGGTAGCTGACAGGTGCATGAGTGCGTTCCTCGGAAGTGCGGGTGAGTGCGTTCCTAGGAACAACAGGTGAATTCGATAGGAGAGCTAGTATCGACGATTCTGCGCTCAGTCAAGGCTCGTCTCGCCACAACTCGGGAGTTCAGATTCTTGTTCATCGCGTATCGTGGGGGTGGCGGGTAGAGGCTGGTCGGCCCGCCCACACGCCCGAGGGCTCGCCCAGAGGCGTCCGCACCCCCCTGAATGTCAACGCAACCGCAAGCTCAGGCAGCGCAGACTGTTGGCCCCCACATACCCAGCCGCTACACTTCTCGCCCTCATGCTGGCCGACTACGTCCCGATCCTGCTCCTTCTCGGCGTTGCGCTGGGCTTCGCGGCACTCAACAACGTCCTCTCCGAGCTGTTCGGCCGCAAACGCAAAAACGTCGGCAAAACCGACGCCTACGAGTGCGGAATGGAGCCCAGCGGGAGCGCGCGGATCCGCCTCTCGATCCACTTCTACCTGATCGCCGTCCTCTTCATTCTGTTCGATGTCGAGGTGGTGTTCCTGTTCCTCTGGGCCGCCGCGGCGAGCACGCTGCGCGAGCAAAACATGGCGACGCTCGTCCTGTTCGAGATCGGCGCATTCGTCTTCGTCTTGGTACTCGCGCTGGCTTACGTCTGGCGCAAGGGAGGTCTCGAATGGGATCGCTGAAGGCTGCTCAATCCCATTCGTCCTCCGACGAAGGCTTCCTCGCGACGCGCGTGGACGAACTGGTCAACTGGGGCCGCAAGAATTCGCTCTGGCCGATGCCGCTTGGCCTCTCGTGCTGCGGCATCGAGTTGATGGCCATGATCGGGCCGAAATTCGACATCTCGCGCTTCGGCGCCGAGGCCGCACGCTTCAGTCCGCGCCAGTGCGACTTGATGGTCGTCGCCGGCACCTTGACGTGGAAGATGGCCGAGGCGGCGCGCACGATCTACGACCAGATGCCGGATCCGAAATGGGTCATCGCGATGGGCGTGTGCTCGAGCTCCGGCGGCATGTACGACAGCTACTCGGTCGTGCAGGGCATCGACATGATCCTGCCCGTCGACCTGTACGTTCCCGGCTGTCCGCCGCGCCCCGACGCCGTGATCGACGCGATCATGAAGCTGCAGAAGAAGATCGAGCGCGAGACGCCGATCAAGAACCTGATGAAGGGCACGATCGTCGGTGAATACGACGAGGGCACGAAGCGCTTCGTGCGCGCGCCGAATCAATATAATCCGACGACGAGCAGCCACGAAGTGCTCGCGCCGGGCGAGTACGAGCAGCGTTGAGCGCGGCCCCGACACCACGAGACGACGCATGAGCACGCTCGAACGCATCCAGGCGGGATTGAACGGGATCACATTCAAAGTGGTCTCGTCGCGCGAAGGCACGACGACGATCGAGATCGCGATCGGCGACGCGAAGGAAACGATCCGTCGACTGCGCGACGCATGCGGTTTCGAAACGAACACGTTCGTCACCGCAGTCGATCGCCAACCGAAGACGCCGCGCTTCGAGCTGGCGTGGCAGTTCCTCTCGTACAAGCACAACGACTACGTGCGCGTGCACGCCGCAGTCGAGGCGAGCCATCCGCACGCGCCGACGATCACCGACTTGTTCGCCGGCACCGCGTACAGCGAGCGCGAGTGCTTCGACATGTTCGGAATCGTGTTCGACGGTCACGTCGGGTTGAAGCGTTTGCTCATGCCCGAGGACTACGACCACTTTCCGCTGCGCAAAGACTTCCCGCACCAAGGCATCGAGCCCGATCGCTTGTACCGCGAGTGGGATCGTCGACGCCGCGAACGACAACCGCTGGCTGAGGAATCCGAGTCATGACGCAAGCGCATCTCGGTCACGCGCACGCGAAGGGCGAACCGCACACGTTCGAGTTCTCGCCCGGCGCGATCGACAAAGACGATCCGCTCCACGGCGAGCTGATGAACCTGAACATGGGTCCGCAGCACCCCGCCACGCACGGCGTGTTGCGCATCAAGGTCGTGCTCGACGGCGAGACGATGAAGTACGTCGAGCCCGTCGTCGGCTACTTGCACCGCGGCAAGGAAAAGACCTGCGAAACGCTCGGTTGGCGCAAGTTCTTCGTGCACACCGACCGCCTCGATTACCTGCAGCCGTTGATGAACAACTGTTCGTACGCGATGGCGCTCGAGTCGCTCGCACAGATGTCCGTGCCGCAGCGCGGACAACAGATCCGCGTGCTCTTGATGGAGCTCTCGCGGATCATGGCGCACCTGATCTACCTGGGCACGACGGCGATCGACCTCGGCGCGATCACCATGTTCTTCTTCACGTTCTCGGAGCGCGAAAAGATCTACACGCTGCTCGACGCGTACACCGGCCACCGCATGAACAACACGTACGTCCGCATCGGCGGCGTGTACGCGGATCTCGACGAGCGCGTCGCTCGCGAAGTGCGTAAGTGGTGCGAGCAGTTCCCGGCGAAGATCGACGAGTTCGAGCAGATGCTGACCGGCAATCGCATCTGGTACGACCGCAACCGCGACATCGGCGTGCTCACGAAAGAACAGTGCATGTCGTGGTCCTTGACCGGCCCGAATTTGCGTGCCTCCGGATACGAGTGGGACCTGCGCAAGAATCGCCCGTACTCAGGGTACGAGAACTACCAGTTCGAGATCCCGATCGGCGCGAAGGGCGACTGCTACGACCGCTACGCTGTGCGGATCGAAGAAATGCGCCAATCGGTGCGCATCCTGATGCAGGTGCTCGACGCGCTGGAGAAAACGCAGGGCGGTGAATTCTTGGCGCACGATCGCCGCTACGTCCTCCCGCCGAAGGAAGCGGTGCGCAACTCGATGGAAGAGATGATCCACCAGTTCAAGATCGTGACCGACATGGCTTTGCCGAAGGGCGAGGCTTATCACGCGGTCGAGTCGTCGAAGGGCGAACTCGGCTTCTACGTCGTGTCCGACGGCACTTCGCATCCCGTGCGCTGCCACATTCGCGCGCCGGGTTTGATGAACGTGCAAGCCATTCCTGTGCTGATGCACGACCGCCTGTTCTCCGACACGGTCTCGATCATCGGCAGTCTCGACTTCGTCATGGGTGAGGTGGATCGCTGATGGCACTGTCCGCTCTTCTCGTGCGCGAGTTCGACGAACTCGTGAAGAACTATCCCGAGCGGCGCGCCGCGTTGATCTTGGCGCTGCACCGCTGCCAAGAAACCGACGGTTGGATCTCGCCGGAGACGATGGAAAATCTCGGCACCTACTTCGCTCTCGAACCGGTCGAGGTGTACGGCGTCGCGTCGTTCTATCCGATGTTCCGCTTGCGCCCCGTGGGCAAGCACGTGGTCTCGATCTGCCACAACATCAGCTGCGATCTGCGTGGTGCGCAAGACGTGATCGCACAAGTGTGCAAGCTCACCGGGGCCCCGCTGCACGGCACGTCGAAGGACGGCAAGTGGACCGTCGAGACCGTCGAGTGCGCCGGCGCTTGTGCCAATGCGCCCATGTTCGACCTCGACGGCGTGTACCACGAAGACCTCGACGCGGACAAAGTCGCGAAGATCTTGGGAGGCGTGAAATGAAGGCCTTCGAAACGTATCTGCTCGACCGCGCCAAGAAGGATGGGGCTCATCGGCTCGACGACTACAAGAAGCTCGGCGGCTACAAAGCGCTGGAAAAGGTGCTCAAAACGGGGCTCACGCCGGGCGCGGTCATCGACGAGATGAAAAAGTCGAACCTGCGCGGCCGCGGCGGTGCCGGCTTCCCGACCGGCATGAAGTGGAGCTTCATGCCCGACCCGGCGAAGGATCCGCGCCCCCGCTACCTCGCGATCAACGCCGACGAATCCGAGCCGGGCACGTGCAAGGACCGCGTGCTGATGGAGCGCGATCCGCACGGCCTCGTCGAAGGCTCGTTGATCGCGGCGTACGCGATCCGCGCGCAAGCCGTGTACATCTACGTGCGCGGCGAATACAGGAAGTCGCACGATCGCGTGCGCGACGCGGTGCTCGAAGCTCGCGCGGCGAAGCTCGTCGGCAAGAACATCCTGGGCTCGGACTTCTCGTGCGAAGTGTTCATGCACAAGGGTGCGGGCGCTTACATCTGCGGCGAGGAAACGGGCTTGATGGAAAGCCTCGAGGGCAAGCGCGGTCACCCGCGTCCCAAGCCGCCGTTCCCGGCGATGTCGGGTCTGTGGGGCAAGCCGACGACGGTCAACAACGTCGAGACGGTCTTCAACGCGCCGTTCATCATCGAACGCGGCGGAGCTTGGCTCGCCGGCATCGGCACCAAGGGTTCCAGCGGCAATTTCCTGTGCGGAATCAGCGGCCACGTGAACAAGCCGGGCGTGTACGAGCTCCCTTTCGGCGTCACTGCGCAAGAGATCGTCGAGGAGAAAGCGGGCGGCATCTGGAAGGGCCGCGGCTTGAAGGCCTGGTTCCCGGGCGGATCGTCGTGCGCGCTGCTCACCGGCAAGGACATCGACGTCGTGCTCGATCACGACTCACTCAAAGCGCGCGGATCTTCGCTCGGCACCGCCGCGATGATCATGATCGACGACCAGACTTCGATGGCGCGCGTGATGGAGATCATCGCGCGCTTCTACGATCACGAGAGCTGCGGTCAGTGCAGTCAGTGCCGCGAAGGCACGCAGTGGTTGTCGCAGATCTTTCACCGCATCGCGGCCGGCAAAGGTCAACCCGACGACGTCGACACGCTCGATGCTCTCGCGAAGGGCATGGCGCCGGGCAAGACGATCTGCGCGCTGTCCGATGCGGCGGCGATCCCGACATTGTCGGCGATCAAACTCTTCCGCGAAGAGTTGATGACGTGCGTGCGTGAAAAACGCGATCCGCTGGCCGTGAAGCAACCTGAATACGCCGTCGTTGGCGCTCATTGATCGGAGCTCGAAGCACTTGGTCAAGATCACAGTCAACGGGCAACAGATCGAAGCGGACCCTAAGAAGCCGCTGATCCACGCGTGTCATTCGAACGACGTCGACGTGCCGATGTACTGCTACCACCCAGGCCTCGCGCCGGTCGGCAGCTGTCGCATCTGCCAAGTCGACGTCAAGCAAGGCGAGGCTCCGAGCCGCGTCATGGTCGCGTGCCGCACGTATCCGGTCGAGGGCATGGTCGTCGATACCGAGAGCGCGAGAGCCCACGAGACGCGCCGCGAATGCCTCGAGTTCCTACTGAAGAACCACCCGCTCGACTGCCCGATCTGTGACAAGGCGGGCGAGTGCGATCTGCAAGATTTCACGTACCAAGAAGGCCAATCCGCGGGCCGCACGCACGAGGAGCGCCGTCCGCTCCAGAAGCGCAAGTCGCTCGGCGACGTGATCGTGCTCGACGAAGAGCGCTGCATTTTGTGCAGCCGTTGCGTGCGTTTCTTCGAGGAGATCCCGAAGGTTGCGCAGCTGACCGTAAGCGACCTCGGTTCGCGTTCGGTCATCTCGACGTTCATGGACCGGCCGCTCCAAGGCAAGTACCAAGGCAACATCGCCGACCTCTGCCCCGTCGGCGCGCTGACGTTGTCGAAGTTCCGCTTCCAAGCGCGCGTCTGGAACCTGACCAAGATGGCGTCGACGTGCGGCGAGTGCTCGCGCGGTTGCTCGACGACCGTCGAAGTGTTGCGCGGCAGCGACGTCAAGCGCATCCGTCCGCGCGAGAACGCTGCCGTCAACGGTTGGTGGATGTGCGACATCGGTCGTTTCGCCTTCAGTCACGTGAATGCGCCGAATCGCCTCGAGGGTTCGCTCGTGCGCGAAGCGCAAGGCCTCGTGATCGCGCGCAACGAAGATGCGTTGTGCAAAGTCCGCGATCTGCTCATCACGCACAGAGATTCGATCTTCGTCGTGTCTCCGTGGCTCACGATCGAGGAAGCGCAAGCGCTGCTCGACTACTCCAAGCGTTTCGGCGCGCATGTCATGTTCGTCTCCGTCGAAGCGAACGGAGAAGCGGACAAAGTGCTGCACACGGGCGATCCGTGTCCGAACCGTCGCGGTCTCAGCGAACTGGGCATCCCGGGCGTGAAAGCAGCCGAAATCGCCGAACGCATGATGAAGGCGAAGCTCGTCGTGCTCGTCGGTGAACGCGTCGTCGAACTTGTCGGAGCGACTGCGATCGCCAAAGTGCACCAAGCGACCAGCGTCGCCGTCTTCGATTGTCACGCGCTCGACTTGCCGCAGGTGGAAGCGTGCATCGGCATCGCGAATTCGGCCGAACGCACCGGCACATGGGTCAACGTCGACGGCGTACACGGCCCGCTCGCGGCGGTGAAACCGGCGCCCCTGAACGTGCGCGCTCTCGAGCGCCACTTGGGCGACCTGGTCAAGCTCTCGCCGCGGTCGGATGCGATGGGAGCGCGCGCTCGATGATCGCCTGGCAGGACATCCTCATCTCGCTGGTGAAGATCATCATCATTTTCGGAAGCCTGATCCAAGTCGGCGCGCTCATGACGCTCGCCGAGCGCAAGTTTTCGGCATGGATGCAGTACCGCATCGGACCGAACCGCGTCGGTCCGTGGGGCTTGCTGCAGCCGCTCGCCGACGGCGTGAAGTTCATCTTCAAAGAATCGCTGATGCCCGAGGGCGCGAACCGGATGTTGTTCCGGTGGGCACCACTGCTCGCAGCGTTGCCGGCGTTCCTCACGATCGCGGCGATCCCCTTCTCGAACGACATCGTGATCGGCGGCCACAACTTCGGCCGGCTCGCGATCGCCGAGCTGGACATCGGAGTCTTGTACATCCTGTCGATCGCGGGCTTGTCGGTGTACGGCGTCATCCTCGGCGGTTGGGCTTCGAACTCGAAGTTCTCGCTGATGGGCGGACTGCGCGCATCGGCGCAGATGATCAGCTACGAGCTGACGCTGATCCTCACGATCCTCGCCGTCGTCGCGCTGTCGGGCACGCTCAACTTGGGCGAGATCAGCGACGCGCAGCGCACGATCGGGAACTGGCACATCTGGAGCCAACCGCTCGGATTCATGTTGTTCGTCGTCGCGATGTTCGCCGAGACGAACCGCCACCCGTTCGACTTCGCCGAGTGCGAAGCGGAACTCGTCGCCGGATTCCACACCGAGTACTCGGGGATGAAATTCGCCCTGTTTTTCCTGGGTGAATACTCGGCGATGACGGTGATCAGCTGTCTCGCAACGGTGCTCTTCCTCGGCGGACCTTCGGTGCCTTTCTGGCCGGCCGCGCCGTGGTTCGTCGGACTGGGCGCGTTCCTCGCGAAGACCAGCATCTTCTTGTTCCTCTTCATCTGGGTGCGCTGGACTTTGCCGCGCTTCCGCTTCGATCAGCTGATGAGCATCGGGTGGAAAGTGATGCTGCCGCTCGCGCTCGCCAACTTGGCTCTAACGGGTGTCTTCGTCTCGATGGGTTGGGACCTGTGGGCGGCGATCGGGAGACTTTTCTAAATGGTCATCGTCAAACGCAAAGAACTGACGCTCGCGGAGAAGCTCTACATCCCCGAGGTGTTGCGCGGGCTCTCGATCACCTTCAGGAAGATGTTCGAGCCTGCGGTCACGCGTCAGTACCCCGAAGAACCGCTCGTGAAGACGGATGTGACGCGCGGTCAACCGCGTCTCGTCGTCAACGAGGACAACGCGATCGCGTGCGTTTCGTGCGGGCTGTGCGAGGCAGCGTGCCCGGCGTACGCGATCACGATCGACGGCGGCGAAACGGATCGCGCGATCGAGCGTGAACCGAAGCGCTTCGACATCGACATGCTGCGCTGCATCCTGTGCGGTTTCTGCGAAGAAGCCTGCCCGAAGGACGCGATCTTCATGAGCGACGAACTCGAGCTCGCGGATTACTCGCGCGAAGCGCTGATCTACGACATCGACAAATTGAAGCGCCCGAAACGCGCGCTCCAGGACCGCATCGACTACGTCAACAGGATCAACGACCGGTGGCAAACGCCCTCTTCTACTTGATGGCGCTGGTATCGGTGGCTTGCGCGTTGGGCGTCGTCCTCGCGAAGAACCCGATCCAGTGCGTGTTGTCGCTCCTCGGCTGCTTCTTCGCCTTGGCGACGATCTACCTGCTCGCGGGATTCCAATTCCTCGCAGCGGTGCAGATCCTCGTTTACGCGGGAGCGATCATGGTGCTGTTCCTCTTCGTCATCATGCTCTTGAACCTCGGAGCACCGGGTGCTCTGGACAAGACCGACGCGAAGATGTTCTCGCGACCGAATGCGTTCCTCGTCGTCGTGATCGCCGGCCTGCTGCTCGTCATGGGCGCCTTGGCGGTCAAGAAGAGCGGCGTCGTCGTCGCTGCGAAGGAGATGCCCGAGCACGGCATCGACACGGTCAACGGTCTCGCAGGCGAGATGTTCGGACGTTATCTACTGCCGTTCGAAGCTGTTTCGCTGCTCTTGCTCGCGACCGCGGTCGCCGTCGTCGTGTTGGCGAAGCGTGAGCGCGGAAACAGTCGCCGCCGAAAAATGGGAGGTGAGCTGTGAGCGTCCCGAGCGAACACATGCTGATCCTCGCCTCGATCCTCTTCGCGGTCGGAGCAGCTGGTTTCTTCCTGCGCCGCAACGTCATCGTCGTGCTCATGTGCATCGAGCTGATGCTCAACGCGGCGAACCTGTCGTTCTTGGCGGCGAGCCGGATGCACAGCTTGAAACAAGGCGCGCTCGGTCCGGCGCTCGAAGGCCCGATCTTCGCGATCTTCGTGATCGTGATCGCGGCGGTCGAAGCGGCGGTCGGACTCGCGCTCGTGATCGCGCTGTACAGGAATCGCCAGACGGTCAACCTCGAGGAAGTCTCGGATCTGAAGGATTGAACGCATACCGATGACCCTCGCCGTCCCCCCCCAAATTCCGCAAGGCAGCGCCCAGCTCGATTGGCTGTGGTGGATTCCGCTCTTGCCGCTCGCCGCGAGTGCTGTGTGCGGCATCCTGCACTTCCTGACTTTGCGTCAGCGCGAAGCCGCGCATCCGCGGCGCAAGGTCGATCATCGCCACGGACATGATGGCCATGGAGATCACGGCCACGGCGAGCATGATGAGCACGCTCACGAGGCTCACCACGATGCGCATGCCGATCACGGGCACGCCAAGGTGTCGGCCGGTATCGGCGCGCTCGCATCGGTCGTCGCGGTACTCGCGATGGCGGCCGCACTCGCGCTCTCGATCAAGGGTTTCCTCGAGCTGAAGGGCCTCGACGCTGGCGCGCGCGTCTTGCGATCGACCTCCTGGGATTGGATCGACGCCGGATCGTTCTCGATCGACATCGCGATGCACCTCGATCCGCTGTCGTCGGTGATGACGCTCGTCGTCACGGGCATCGGCTCGCTCATCTTCTTGTACG
Source organism: Planctomycetota bacterium (assembly GCA_034440255.1). Taxonomy (GTDB): domain Bacteria; phylum Planctomycetota; class UBA1135; order UBA1135; genus JAEUIA01. The sequence continues at coordinate 22,317 of JAWXBU010000101.1, forward strand.
CGTCCGGCTACATGAAGGGCGACGCGGGCTACGCCAAGTTCTTCGCGTACTTGTCGCTGTTCGCGTTCTCGATGCTGATGCTCGTGCTCAGCTCGAGCATGCTCGGACTCTTCGTCGGTTGGGAGGGCGTCGGGCTCTGCTCGTACCTCTTGATCGGCTTCTGGTACGAGAAGAGCTTCGCGGCCGAGGCGGGACAAAAGGCGTTCGTCATGAACCGCATCGGCGATGCGTGCTTCTTGATCGGCACGTTCTTGTTGGTGCGCGTGTTCGGTTCGCTCGACATGGCGGCGATCACCGCCGGAGTTCCCGGTGCGCTCGTCAACGGGCTCGCGACGCCGGAATTGTTCGCGGCAGGACTTCTGCTCTTCGGCGGCGCGTGCGGCAAGTCGGCGCAAATCCCGCTCTTCACGTGGTTGCCGGACGCGATGGCGGGTCCGACGCCGGTGTCTGCGCTCATCCACGCCGCGACCATGGTCACGGCCGGCGTCTACCTCGTCGTGCGCTTGAACCCGTTGTTCGCGGCGTCACCGCAATTGCTCGCGATCATCGGCGTCATCGCTGCGCTGACCGCATTCATCGCCGGTTCGACGGCGCTCGTACAACGCGACATCAAGAAGGTGCTCGCGTACTCGACGGTGTCGCAGCTCGGCTTCATGTTCCTCGGACTCGCGTCGGGAGCTTGGGCCGCGGCGGTGTTCCACCTCGTGACGCACGCGTTCTTCAAAGCGTTGCTCTTCCTCGGCGCCGGATCGGTGATCCACGGCATGCACGAGGAACAGGACATGCACAAGATGGGCGGGCTCAAGAAGTACATGCCCGCGACGTTCGTCACGTTCGTGTGCGGAGCGGCGGCGCTGTCAGGACTGCCGTTGATGTCGGGCTTCTTCTCGAAGGACGAAATCCTGGCGCACACGTTCGCGCACGGCGGTCTGTACACCGCACTGTGGATCGTCGGCATCGTCACTGCTGCGATGACCGCTTACTACACGTGGCGCATGGTCGCGCTGACTTTCTTCGGCGAAGAACGCTTCGACAAGAACAAGGTGCACCCGCACGAGTCGCCGGCGGTGATGACGTTGCCGCTCATGGTCCTGGCGGTTCTGTCGGTCGTCGGCGGACTCCTCGGCTTGCCGATCGTGTTCCACGCACCGCACTTGCTCGCTGAATGGCTCGAGCCGGTCACGCGCTCCGGCACCAAGATCCTCTTCGACGCGCAGGGCAAGCACGAATTGTCGCACGCCTTGGAGTGGGCGCTGCTCGGCGCCGGCGCGCTGGTCGCGCTGGTCTTCGCGCACCGCGGCTTCCACATCCACAAGCAAGGCGTCGCGTTCGACCAAGGTTTCGAGAAGCGCTGGCCGCGCACGGCTGCGTTCCTCGGTGACGCTTGGACGATCGACACCAAGTACACGCGCTGGATCACGCAGCCGATCAAGTTGATCGCGTTCGTCATCGCCGTCGTCGTCGATCAATTCGCGATCGACGGACTCGTCAACGGCGTCGGTGCGCTCGCGAAGAGCTCGGGCCAAGCATGGCGTCGCCAAGCGGACGGCAGTATCGCCACCTACGGGTTGTGGATGGGTGCGTTCACGGCGCTGATCGCGTTCCTCTTCCTGTTCGCGGACATCCTGAGACCATGAACTTCCTATCGCTCACGGTCCTCGTTTTCTTGCCGCTCGTCGGAGCGCTGCTCGTCGCGGCTACCCCGTCGAAAGCCGTCGGACTTCAGCGCGGCATCACGCTGTTGACGATGCTCGCAACGGGCGTCATCGGCATCATGCTGTGCCTCGATTTCAACGGCGCGAGTGCAGCGATGCAGCACGTCGAATCGAAGCCGTGGTTCACGCTGCCCGGCGGCATCGCGGTGCAGTACAAGCTCGGCCTCGACGGCATCTCGGTGTTGATGGTGGCGCTGACGGCGTTGCTCGGCCCGATCGTGATGCTCTCGACGTGGGGGCACATCCACGAGCGCGTCAAAGAGTTCAACGTGTGGCTGCTCGTCATGCAGACGGGCATGCTCGGCGTGTTCCTCGCGCTCGACGTCGTGCTCTTCTACACGTTTTGGGAAGTCAGCCTGGTGCCGCTGTACTTCATCCTCGGCATCTGGGGCGGAGCGAATCGTCTGTACGCGACGATCAAGTTCTTCCTCTACACGGTGTTCGGTTCGCTCGTGATGTTGATCGCGGTGATCTGGCTGATGTACCGCTTCGATTCGACCGACATCGAACTGATCACGAATCAAGCCGGCAATCTGCCTGGCAACGTGCAGCTGTGGCTCTTCTCGGCCTTCGCGCTCGCGTTCGCGATCAAAGTGCCGTTGATGCCGTTCCACACGTGGTTGCCGGATGCGCACACGGAAGCGCCGACGTCGGGATCGGTCATCCTGGCCGGCGTCCTCTTGAAGATGGGCACCTACGGGCTCTTGCGCTTCTGCATCGCGATGTTTCCCGCCGCTGCGATCGAAGCAGCGCCGTGGATGATGGCGCTCGGAGCGCTCGGCATCGTGTACGGCGCGTTCTTGGCGATGGCGCAGACCGACATCAAGAAGTTGGTGGCGTGTTCGTCGGTCAGCCACTTGGGCTATGTCGTGCTCGGCCTCTTCGCGATGACTGCGGCCGGCCTGCGCGGCGGCGTGCTGCAGATGGTCAACCACGGTCTCTCGACGGGACTGTTGTTCCTCTTGATCGGCATGATCTACGAGCGCCGCCACACGCGCGCACTCGATCAGTACGGCGGCATCGCGAAGGTGATGCCGGTGTTCGCGCTGTTCTTCGTGATCGCAGTCTTGTCGAGCGTCGGCCTGCCGGGATTGAACGGATTCGTCGGGGAATACCTGGTCTTGCTGGGCACGTTCGAGCGCTCACCCGCCCTCGCCGCGATCGCGGTGACCGGCGTCGTCTTCGGCGCCGTGTACTTGCTGATGGCGACGCGCAAGATGCTCTTCGGGCCGCTCGTGAATTCGAAGAACAAGACGCTCATGGATCTCGGCGCGCGTGAAATCGTGTTGATGCTGCCCATCGTCGCGTTGATCGTGTGGATGGGCGTCGCGCCGAACACTTTCCTCGCGCGTTCGGAGGGCTCGCTGAACGCGTTGACGCAGCGACTCGACCGTGCGCGCTCCGTTCGGACGGCACTCTACGAATCTCCGGGCGAGCACCAGCCACCGGGCGCTGTGACGGGCTTTGGATACGTCGGAGGCGAAGGGCGATGACCGAACAACTGATTCGCCCGGAGTTGATGGCGGAGATCTTCAGTGAGCGCACGCTACTCGCGACGGCTCCTTTCGTGGCGCTCTCCGTCGGAATCCTGCTGCTCATCCTCGCGGAAGTGATCCCCGGCATGCGCGCACTGCGCAAGCTGCTCTTCGTCGGAACGATCGGCGTCGCCGGTTGGTACGCGTGGCAGACGATCGCGTCGGGCACCGAGACCTTCGTCTTCGAAAAGACGTACGTCGCCAATTCGACGACGGGTTGGTGGACGCTGCTCTTCCTCGCGTCGACGTTGATCGCGTGGATCTTCGGCCAACGCTACTACGACAAGTCGGAGGCGCTCTTCGAAGGCGAGCACGACCTGCTGTTGATGTCGGCCGCATCGGGCATGGTGTTGATGGCCGGCTCGCGCGACTTGCTCGTGTTCTTCGTCGGACTCGAGTTGTTGTCGGTGCCGCTGTACACGCTGTCCGCGTTCCGCCGCTCGCGTCGCGACTCGGTCGAAGCGGGCCTCAAGTACTTCATGCTCGGTGCGTTCGCCGCCGCGACGTACTTGTTCGGCGCTGCACTCATTTACGCGGGAACGGGTTCGCTCACGTTCAGCTCGATGCATCCGGCCGACATCGGTGCACCGCTGGTGCTCACCGGCGTCGCGCTCGTCGTGTCGAGCTTGTTCTTCAAGGTGAGCGTGTTTCCGTTCCACCTCTGGGTGCCGGACGTGTACCAAGGCGCGCCCGCACCGGTGACGACGTTCATGGCGACGGGCACGAAGGCCGCCGCGTTCGCGTTCTTGTTGCCGACTGCCGCCGCACTGATGCCTGCGTCAGCGAAGCCGCTCGTCGCGGTGATCGCGCTCATGACGATCGCGGCCGGTAATTTCGGAGCACTCGTGCAGACGGATTTGAAGCGCATGCTCGCCTATTCGGGCGTCGCGCACGCGGGCACGATGCTGCTCGCGATCGCAGGGATGCAGGGCGATCCAGAAGTCGGCGGTGCCACGCGCGCCTTGCTCTTCTACATGGCCGCGTACGTGTTCACGGCGGGCGGAGCGTTCGGTCTCCTGACGATGCTCGAAGCGCAGACGGGTCGCGCGGTCACGCTCGATTCGATCCGCGGACTCGCGAAGAAGCGTCCCGGTATCGCTGCGGCGCTCGCGGTATTCATGCTCAGCCTCGGCGGCATTCCGGCGACCGGCGGATTCCTGGGCAAGTACCTCGTGTTCTCGGTCGCTGTGCGTTCGGGTCTCGTCGTCGTCGCCGTGATCGGCATCGCGCTCTCGGTCGTGGCGCTCGGCTACTACCTGCGCGTGATCATCGCGCTGTACATGCAACCCGAGAGCGAGAAGCACCCCGTTCCGGCGACTTCACGCATGACGAGCAGCGCGTTGGCCTTCGTGTGCGTCGCGATGGTGATCGCGCTCGGCTGCGTGCCGGCGTGGTTCCTCGACAATCTGCGCTGATCGTTCCGCATACGGTACGCGGTACTTTTCTTCCCGATTCGCCGACGGCAGACCGATCGTACGGTGCCAGGCACAACCACGACGGTTCGCGCTGGCCGCTGATCGTGTGTGTACCGCG
>JAWXBU010000102.1:0-3178 GCA_034440255.1 Planctomycetota bacterium
ACGCGCTGCTCGAGAAGGACCCGGCCGAGCGCCCGCTCGTCGACGACGTGGCCGGGCATTGTGAAGAGTGGGCGCGAAAGCTCCTCGGACGGGCCTGATCCCTGGATACTTGGCCTCACGGTCGATCCGAGCTCCAATCACGCGCGATGGGGGCACTGGGAGACCGATCCATCCGCGACTCGTTGCCGCTGCCCGTGGCGCGCCTGTGGCGGCGTGCGCTGAATGCGAAGTCCGCGAAGGACCGCCACGATACGGCCTATTTCGCGTGGGAAGTCTCGATCCGACTGGGTGTCGCCGTCGCTCCACCGGCGGACGTGACCTCGCTCGCGCGCGGCAGCACTGGGACCTGGGCATCAGCTCTGCAGGGAGCGGATCGCATCCTCGAGGAGTCGTCGCTCATCGAAGGGCACTCAGCATGGGTCGAAGTCGTTACGGGCCGGCCGGGCAGCCGACGCAGCGTGCGGCTCGGCGATCTGGCCTCGACGCTGGCTGCGTACCGCAACAAGATCATCGGCCACGGCTCCGTGCGCGCGGACACGTTCTACGCCGAACATGGCCCGCGACTGCTCGCGGCCTTGGAGGTCGCCTGGCGAGCGGCCCTGTTCCTGCCCGACGGATCGCGACTCGCGTTCGTGGAGTCGGTCGAGCTCACGAGCACCGGAGACAAGAAGGCGCGCGTCCTGGATGTTTCCGGCGACGCACCCGTGGTGGTGGACCCGAACGGCGTGTACCTGCCCGACGGCATACTTCCGGGACGACTTTATGTGCGCGGCCCGACAGGCTGGTCCGGCCTGCACCCGTGGCTACTCTTCGACTGTGTCGAGGAGCGGATGTGGTGCTTCAACGGGCTCGGGCGCCGGGCCGAGTACCTCGACTACGCATCGGGAGAGACGCTCCCCACTGACGAACTGCGCCGTGCCTTTCCAGGAACGGAAGAGGCGCTGCGGGCAATCCTTGGGTCGGGCGCGCGCACGGGCGAGGGAGCATCGACACCGATTCCCGACGCACGCCGCTTCGGTGAATACGAGGTTCTCGGCAAGCTCGGCCAGGGCGGCATGGGCGCGGTGTACCTGGCCCGGCAGCAGAGCCTCGACCGACTCGTGGCCTTGAAGATGCTCCCAGATGACCGCGCGAAAGACCCGATCGCGGTGGCTCGCTTTAGGCGCGAGATCCGCGCGCTGGCGCGCTGCGATCATCCGAACGTGATCAAGATCCTGGCCAGCGGCGAGACGCGCGGCACGCACTACTATGCGATGGAGTACGTGGATGGGGTCGACCTCGCACGAGTGATCCGCGCTATGCCGGCCTCCCTGGACTTCGAGACGGCGATCTCTTCCGCTTGTGAGGCCGCGCGCGGCGAGCGTGGCGAGTTGTTCCCCGATCTGCCCCCCATTCCGCGTCGGACCAACTTGCCGCTCCGGGGAGACGAGCGATACCGGCAAGTCGCCCGGTTCTTCGCGCAAGCAGCCGACGGTCTCCACCATCTGCACGATCAGGGCATCGTCCACCGCGACATCAGCCCCGCCAACATCATGGTGACTTGGCCCGAGGAGCGGGCCGTCGTGATGGACTTGGGGCTAGCGGCTCTCGAGGACGCGAGCGTCAGCCTGACCCGCGACAAGAGCCAGATCATCGGGACGTTGAGATATCTCGCGCCCGAGCAGTTGCAGCGACGCGTTGATCAAGTTGATCGGCGGGCGGACCTGTACGCGCTCGGCGCGACGGCGTACGAGGTGCTGACCGGGAGGCCGATCTTCGATGGTGATACCGAGGCGCGACTGATTCAGCAGGTTCTGCACGAGCGCCCGCGATCGCTTCTCGGTATAGCACCTGAGGTCGACCCACTCCTCGCCCACGTGTTCGAGCACGCGATCGAGAAGCAACCCACGGCCCGCTACGGGACCGCAAGGGATCTCGCCGACGACTTGAGGACCTGGCTCGCCGGAGGAACGCCGACCGCGCGGCCCCCGGGCGCCTACTTGAAGGCACGGAGCGCGATCCTCGAACACCGCTCGTATCTCCTGCTCGCAGGCGCGGCGTGCGTCGGCGCAGCGGCGTGCCTGGCGCTGGTGCGCGTCATCGAAGCACCCACGCGAGAAACCGGCGGGCCTCTCGCGAGCGAAGTCGCTCGTCGGGGTGGACACGCTCGTGAGCTCCAGAATCGGGTGCTCGAGCATCTGCTCGGGCTCGAGCACGCCATACCCGACGGCCGAGAGCAAATCCATTCGTGGCTGGACTCGGCAACGGCGTTCGCGGACTCACGGCAGTACATGTCCCTGCGCGACGCTTGCCGAAACGATCTCGCCAGATTCGTCATCCCACCTACGGATCGCACGGAGCAAGCAGCCGCTGAAGTCGCGCATGCAGGCTGGAACAACGTCACGGAGAGACTGAGGAAACTGAAAAGCGCGCTCGAGGCCTACGCACCGAGGCCGCAGCCATCCGGAGCGGCCCCCGTGGAGGCCGTGGATCTGCCTCCCGCACCGCGAGCGCAGTCAACCTCGTCAAAATCGGAGTCCGGATCGCAGCGGGACCTGGCAGGCGTCGAGGCGAATGACTTGCTCGGCTCGGATCCTCGCGGGCTCCGCGATCTCGCTGATCGTCTCCAGGCACTCCCGCGAATCGATCGCGACGCGCTGACGGCTGGCCTACGGTCCACCGTCGCAGAGTGCGGGCTCGACCCACTGGTCCAGCTTTCGGCGTGGGTCTCCTTCCTCGAGGGCTGTGCTCAGGAGACTTGGGCTCCCGGATTGGGTGCCCGCTTATGGCTCGAAACGAGTGAAACTCAGCGATTCCTGGAGCTCTTGGTCAGGGAGCTCGGACTGGACCGCCTGCGCGCGACGAATGAGCCCGAGGATTTGCTGTCGCAAGACGAGGCCCAGCGGTCGCTCGGTCTCGCACTCGTCGTCCTTGACAAAGGTGGGCCCACGATCGGACGTGCGCGCCTCCTTGCTGCGCTCAGGCCTCGACTTGCCCCGGACGAGCGATGATCCCGAAGTCCGAGCTTCTCCGGTCGAACCCTGAACGTGATTCGGGCACGATTGCCGTGCCCGTGAACGTCCTTCGCTGAGTCAGGATGCGCCTCCCCCTCCCCGTCGCCCGCCTCCATCGCCGCAGCTTCAATGCGAAGTCGGCGAAGGATCGTCATGACACGGCCTACTTCGCGTGGGAGGTCTCG
>JAWXBU010000103.1:0-49480 GCA_034440255.1 Planctomycetota bacterium
CGTACAGCACTGAGGCTTGGATGATCGTAGTCGTCATCACGACGCTAGGCTCTGAGCTACCTGGTTCAAAGCGTCTCTCCATGATCGTCGTCGGTCGCCAGGCATTGGTCGCGAACTGGCGATAGTTCGAGAAGTCCCTTCTCAACACCAGGCCACCGGTTGCATCCACCGTGTCGATGCGCGTCGGGTGCGGAATCGCGCCCGGCGAAAGTGTGTAGATCGTGGAGCCTGCAGGAGTCCCCTGCATCATGCCAGGATAGGTTTCCGTGATCGTGTAGATGCCCGTCGCTGGAGCCTGAACGGCGACTCGCTGGATTCCGGGCATCAGTGAAACCCAGAAGGGGTTGGAACACCAATCGACGAGTTCACGAAAAATAGGCGACTCGACGTTCAACATGAGACCCTGGTCGGCGCTGGAACTCCCCCATGCGTTTCCGTTCAGCGAGCCCTGCAGCAGGGTGAAGAAGGTCGCTCCGTCGAAGGCAATGAGGCTGACAGCGACTCCGGGCTGTCCATCGCCATCCGTCGTGCGGTAGGTCTTGTTGAGTTCAAATCGACCGGCAGATGAAACCCTTCCCTGAACTCGAGCAGCCCGATTGTTCGAGTTCGGTGAACCACCGAGATCGGGATAGACGATGCTGACCTGAGCTATCAGGTCACCAGCGCCAGCAATAGCAGGGTGATTTTCGACTACCGCCTGAAGACTGCTGGGCAAACTACTGAGGGGCGCACTTTCCAATGATCTTAGCGTCGTCAAAGTCGGGTTCGCCACAGCCGACGCCAAGTAGAGCGAGGGATCGCCAAATCTGACGAAGAAATGATCGCCATCGACATCCACTTGCTCCCCATCCTCACGGCCGGGCAATCTCTGACCGGTTGTGCAGCTCGAGATGCTCGCAGAGTTATTCGACTCAATTGTCACCGCGAGAGCAGCGCAGGCTGTGGCGGCACTGACTTGAGCGAGCGTACTCGGTAGCGTCGATGGAATTGTGGGGCACGGGGTGGCATTGACTGATGTTCTTACCTCGATCGTGTCGCCATTGGCTTTGCAGTGAATACCTGGCGCGGCTCCTAGGCAAGTGAAGATATCTCCCGTTCGTTGGACCATCGAAGAGACGCACTGTGGGGGGGATGCAACCACTACGCTCTGGCCGGCGATAGTCACGTTGAGTGACCACTGCCCACACTGCGCCGTTGTTTGGGCAGTGCCTCCGGATAGGAGCGTAGCTCTAGTCAGGTTGTTGCAGGCGTCAGAGGCAGCCTGCGCGCAGACGGATCGAACGTTGATAAAGAGCAAGCCAATCCACGCGAGAACGATGGAAGCGATTCGTTGCATGATCGAAGCCTTGGTTTGCGAGAGAAGTGACGGGTGTACCGGTCCTTTCGCGACGGTACCACCCGAAACTCAGGGGGGGGGGCCGAGAAATCTCTCGAACTTGCGAGACGCCGCGACCTATCACTTGGGCTTCGCAAGCGCGCGCAACATCTCGACCAAACTCGACAGCACGCGAATCGAACCGTAAGCGCTGTTCGTGCCCTGTTGTTCCTTGCGATCGAGCAGGAACCCGTACGGACGCTTGTACTGCTGCAACGTGCTGCGCAACACGGACGTGTACATCGCGCGGATTTCATCGGTGCGCAGACCGATATCCTCGGTGTAGATCGTCGCCAGACCCGTCAAGAGATTCTGCGGCGCACCCGACAGATCGCCGACGTGCAGCGACTTCGGTTGGAAGTCGAAAATCGTCACGTCGCCCCACGCGCCGTTCTCGTACTGCTCGCCTTTGAAGTGCGAGCGAGCAGCCAATCGCAACAGCGGCCCCATCGTCGACTTCAACGACGGATCGACACGCGCGAGATCGACGCCGATGCGCCAACAACGCACTTGATCGGCCGCGACGTTGCCACCGAAACGCAGGGCGTCGCGCCAGATCGGCTCGTAGTGCTTCCAACCTTCGAGCGCGAAGCGTGCGAAGTACTTCTCGTTCGGTTTCTCGCGCGCCGCACGCGCTGCACGAGCTCCGTAGTGACCGAAACTGTCGTCGAAACCGGGATCGATCTCATCCCACGTGCCGTGCCAGAAGTTCGTGAACCCGAGCGTCTCGAGCGGTTCGCGCGCCGCGGCAGCGAAGCGTTCGTCACCTGTCAGTTTCGACAAACGCACCAGTTGCAGCGGCACGTCGAGTCGCCGCAGGTGACTGACGTTCACGTTCGGCGCACCGCTCGCCGGCACGTAGCTCGCCGCGCAATTGCCGTCGGGCAACAATCCGTTTGCGAGCACGGTCTCGCCGATCTTCAGCGCTGCAGCTTTCGCCCGAGCACGCATGGTCTCGGGGCCGCGCTCGGCAACGTCGATCAAGAAGCCGAACGCGAGCGCAATCTCGGTCGGGCCGTCGTCGATGGCTGTGTCCGCGATCGGATTCCAGCCGCGCGGCAAGCCTGTCGTCGGATGCAGCTGCAAGGCGACGAAGTCCTCGAAAAAGGCTGCAAACGCTGCCTTCCACGTCGGTCGATCCTCGACTGACGAAGCGTCGAACAGCGCTTGATAGAAGCTCGAGAATCCGACCGCTGGCTGAGTTCTGCCCGGCGCTCCCGTGACCGCGTCGAAGTCGCGCACGAGAAACTTGGTCTGCTTCGGCCCGACGTCGTCGCCCGCGCGCGTGAACCACGTCGTGAAGATCGCATCGATCTCAGCAGCGAGTTCGGCGCCCAATGCGGCCTCGGTCGGACACGGCAAGTCGACCGACGCTTCCACACCTCGAGCCCACTCGCGCGGATCGGCGGAAGCCTCCTTCGTCGGCGCGACGAGCCGCAGTTCGAGCCGCGGTGTGAGTGGGAAGGCTGCATTCGACGACGGAGAGATCTCGCCGCCCGCGTTCGTGCTCGCCGCCAGATCCGACATGCCTCGACCACCGACCTCGAGCACTTGAATCATCCCGCCCGCTGCGACACCGCGTCGAATGCGCAACGTCGATGCGTACGGCGCGAAGAACGCGAGCGGCTGCGCGACGTATGCGCGCTCCTCCAGCGCCGTGTCGACGCCGGTCTTGAACAACTCGACAGGAGCGCGCGACGAACGCCACCACGGAATGTGCTTCACACCCCTCGCGTCGACGACGCTCTCGTTCGCTTCCGAGAAGTCCGCGTTGTCGAGCAAGCTGTAGCGGAACACCGGCTCGACGCTCGCACCGACATGTGCAGGGGTCGAGGTGGCACTGCGATCGCACGCAAGGAACCACGCGCCGCACACGATTATGGCCGCACAAACACGCGCTAGAGCCGCCGCCGCGCTCATTTTCGAGTCCTGATTCGCACGCTGCACATTCTGACGTGCGCGTTCTCGGTTACACTCATGGGCTCGCACCTTCCCACCGAATTCCGAGCATCCATGAAGACTTATCGCGTCGTCGAACTCCACGGAGACGGCATTTCTCCCGAGCTTTCCAAGAGCGTCCACTCGCTGGCCCAGTATCTCCCCTGCCGGCTCGAGTTCACGCCCGTCGATCTGTCCGAAGAAAATCGGAAGAGGAGTGGCACTGCGCTCTACGACGACGCCGCCGTGTTGATGAAGCAACACCGCGTGTCCATCAAGTATCCGACTGCGACGACCGTCGACAGCCCGAACAAATTCCTGCGGGACCTGTGCGATTTCGCCGTCATCCACCGGCCCGTCGCGACGATTCCAGGCATCGAAAACAACTTCAAGAAGACGCTCGACTTCGACCTGGTGCGCGTCGCGACCGGCGGCACGTACGCGGACCCGGGCCGTCGCATCAATTTCGAAACGGCCGTCAGCGTGCGCGTGATCGAGCGCACTCCGAGCCTTTTCGCTGCTCGATTCGCGTTTCGCCTGGCTGAACAACGGGGCACGCACGTCGTCTCGGCCAGCAAATACACGATCCAGCAAGCGACCGACGGTCTGTTCGAAGAAGCCGTCACCGAAGTCTCACACTCGTTCCCGAAGATCGCGCATCGCAAGGAGCTGTTCGATTCGTTGCTCGCCGGCATCGTGATGAAGCCCGAGAAGTACGCGGTCATCGTCACGCCGAACGAGTACGGTGATTTCCTCAGCGACGCGGCATGCGGACTGATCGGATCGGTCGGGCTCGGCGACAGCTCGTCGTACGCATTCGACGAAGTGGGCAACGTCACCACGGCGATGTTCGACCCGGCCGGCGGCACTGCGCCCGACATTGCAGGAAAAGACCTCGCCAATCCGACGGCCGCGCTCCTGTCGCTCTCGAACCTCCTGCGTCACGTCGGGGAGCTCGAAGCCAGCAAGCTCGTGCGCAACGCGATCTTCGATTCGATCCGCGAGGGACGTGCGACGCGCGACGTCGGTGGGAAGCTCACCTGCACCGAGTTCACGGCCGAAGTGACTCAACGCATGCTGGCGCGAGTATGAACGAGCTTTGATCCGCAGACGGGACGGAAGAAGTTTCCTCCCTGACGAGACCGTCCATTTCGCGGGCTGACACGCCGATATCTCTGTTCCCTGCTAACCGCTGCGCGCAGCTTCGTCCCCACGACGGAGTCAGCCAGCGCACGAGGCGAGAACGCGATGAACGACGTAACCAACGCGAACGTGCTCCCGCTGATCCTGGTCGTCGGCGAAGACGCCGTCGTTCGGCAAGACGTGCACGCCGGACTCGACGCCTCGAAATACGACGTCATCGACGGTGATTCGGCGGCCGAAGCAGCCTCGTTCACGCTCGACACACGCCCGGACCTGGTGCTCGTCGACGCGACGCTCACGGATGCGCACGAGTTGGTGCGCACGCTCACGATCGGCAGCCGCGCGCCCGTGCTCGTCATGACTTCGCCCTACGGCGTCGAGCGCGCTCTCGCAGCCGGAGCCAGCGACTGCATCGTGACACCGTTGTCGGCCGCGCTGTTGCGAGCACGAGTGGAGTTCGCGCTGCGCTGTTCGCGTGCGGAACGAACGGTCGAACGTTTGACGCGCTCCGCAGCGCCGTCGACGAGCGACGAACACCGCCACGGATTGCTCGCGTACGAAGGCTTCGTCGCGCGCCTCGAATCGAAGCTCGCTTCGGCTCGGGAAGGCAAAGGCCAAGTCGTCGTGATGCACTTGAGCATCGATTTTCCCGCAGCAGCGCCGGATTCACTGCGTACGCGCGCCATGCAGGTCACGGTTCAACGCCTCAAGGACGGTTTGCGCAGTCGCGACACCGTCGGCCGCACGGACATCGATCACGCGGCCAATGCGGCCCTGATCTCGGATCGCGAAATCATCGTCGCATTCGCAGGTTTGGAGCGCGCTCAAGATGCGTACAAGATCGCGCGACGATTGCAGCAGCAGATGTCGCAACCGATCGACATCGACGAACAACAGATCGCACTGCCGACGAGTTTCGGTCTCGCCATTCACCCCGACGACGGCGAGCGCGTCGATTCACTCGTCGATTCGGCGCGCGGCGCGATGCAAGGTGCGCGTGACGAAGGGCGCGGAGCGATCCGGTTCGCGCGACCTGAAATGAACCGCGTGATCTTCGAGCGCCTCACGCTCGAAGTGCACCTGCGGCAAGCGCTCGAGCTCGGACAACTGCTCGTGCACTATCAACCGCGCGTATCCATCGCCACGGGACAGATCGTCGGCGTCGAGGCGCTCGTACGCTGGAAACACCCTGATTTCGGCCTTGTTTCGCCCGGTCACTTCATCCCGATCGCCGAGGAATCGGGACTGATCCTCCCGATCGGCGAATGGGTCTTGCGCGAGGCGTGCACTCAGAACGCGCGTTGGCGAGCAGCAGGCATGGCGCCGATTCACATGGCCGTCAATCTGTCGCCCGCGCAGTTCCGGGAAACCGATCTCGTCGGCGTCGTGCGCAAAGCGCTCACCGATGCGAACTTGCCGGCCAATGCGCTCGAGCTCGAACTGACCGAAAGCATGTTGCTCGGCAAAGGCGACGGCACCGTGCGCACGCTCGAGAGTTTGAAAGCGCTCGGACTCGGCCTCTCGATCGACGACTTCGGCACGGGCTATTCGAGCCTCAACTACATCAAGCGTTTCCCGATCGACACGCTGAAGATCGATCAGAGTTTCATCCGCGACATGCTCACCAGTGAACAAGATTCGACGCTCACCACGTCGATCGTCTTGATGGGCAAAGGCCTCAACCTGACCGTCGTCGCCGAAGGCGTCGAGACGCGCAGCCAACTTGGTCTGTTACGCGTGCTCGGCTGCGACCAGGCGCAGGGCTTCCTCTTCAGCCGACCCGTTCCGCCCGACGAGATCGTGCCGCTCGTGGCGAGCGGTTTCGCCGCGTCGATCGACACGGGCACGGCGAGCAGCGCGCTACGCAATCTGCGATCGTGACGCTTCGCCCGTGCTGGGCAATGCAGGCGGAATGGACTTCGCGAGCCACGACAAGCACAGCTTGACGAGTTGATCGCGATCCGTGGGCTTGGTGACGTAGTCATCACAGCCGGCGGCAAGACACTTCTCGCGATCGCCGGCCAACGCGTGCGCCGTCACGGCGATGATCGGCGAGTGGTAGCCCGCGTCGCGCAACTCGCGCGTCGCCGAGTAACCGTCGAGCACGGGCATCTGCATGTCCATCAGCACGAGATCGAACGGGCGAGCAGCGTCCATCGACGCACGCACCATGTCGACCGCGACGCGTCCGTTCTCGGCGACTTCGACGTCCGCGCCGGCGCGGCGCAAGTAGAGCGAGTACAAGCGCTGAGTTGCGACGACGTCCTCGGCGAGCAGGACGCGGGCGCGCAAACTCGGCTCATTGCCCGAAGCTCTCGAAGGCAGCGCCGGAGCGGGTGAGATTTCGGTAGCGTCTTTGATCGGCATCGTGAGAGTGAAGCGACTGCCCTTTCCGGCCTGGCTCTCGACATCCAGATCGCCGCCCATGATCTGCGCGAGTCTGCGCGACAGCGCCAGACCGAGGCCTGCACCGCCGTGCTTGCGCGTCAGCGATCCGTCGGCTTGCGCGAACGCTTCGAACAACTTCGCGCGTTGCTCGGGCGAGATCCCGACGCCGGTGTCTTCGACGACGATGCGCAAGCGCATGTCTGCCGCATCGTCGGAAGGGTCGAGGCTCGCATGTAGCTTGATCGAGCCCTTGTCGGTGAACTTGATCGCGTTGCCGACGAGATGTTGGAGGACCTGTCGCAGACGAGCAGCGTCGCACGAGATCGTGCGCGACAGTGATTCGGTGCATGACGCCGACAGAGTCAACCCTTTCGCTGTGGCTCGTTGCGCGAAACGGTCGCGGACTTCGCCCGTCAAAGCGCGCACGGAGCATTGCGTCGTCTCGAGCGCGAGCTTGCCGGTCTCGCACGAGGAGATGTCGAGGATGTCCGAGAGCAGCGCCAACAGTTGCATACCCGACTCACGAATCGTCGAGACGTGCTCCTTACGCTCGTCTTCGCTCAAGTCGTGGTCACCGAGCAAGTCGGCATGCCCGAGAACCGCGATCATCGGCGTGCGCAATTCGTGGCTCATGTTCGCGAGGAACTCGGACTTCGCTCGCGCGGCGGCGACTGCGCCGGCACGCGCGGTCTCGAGCGCTCGATTCGTCATCACGAGCGAGGCCGCATAAGCCTTGGCCTCTTGCTCGGCCGTGCGCACTTCTTCGAACATCGCTTTCTCGCGCGCGCCGACGTTCCACTTCTCCGTCAACGCCGTGGCGATCTGCTGCACTTCGAGCGGATCGAAGGGCTTTTTCAGGATCAACAAGCGATCGCTGTGCCCGAGCTTCGCGACCATCTGGTCCCACGAGTAGTCAGCGTAGGCCGTGCACACGACGGCCTGCAAGCGCGGATCGACTTCCCACATGCGAGCGATCGTGTCGATGCCATCCCAACCCGGCGGCATGCGCACATCGACGAAGGCCATCGCGTACGGACGATTCTCGGCGATCGACTGTTTGATCTTCTCCAACGCCTCCTGGCCTTGGAAGGCGGACGAGAGTTCGAAGTGTGGACGCTCTTGCGACTGCTGCGTGGTGCCGAAGAATCCGGCCATCGCGTCGTTCAGTTGCGCGCCCTTCACACTGCTCTCGCAGAGGATCTTTTTGAAGTCCTCGTGGATCGCAGGGTTGTCGTCGATCAGCAGAATGCGTCGATTCGATTCGGGATTCATGACGTCACTCGATTGGCCGTTGGGACCATCAATGGAAGTTCGAGAGCGAATGTCGCGCCCAGTCCCTTCCCATCACTGTGAGCAGAGAGGTTGCCGCCCATTTCCGTGGCAGCGTTCGCGGATGCGTGCAGGCCGAATCCGTGGCCGTTTTTCTTCGTGGTGAAACCGTGAGTGAAGACACGCGCCAAGTTTTCGGGCGCGATGCCGACGCCGTTGTCGGCGACCTCGATGCGTGCACGCTGGTGTGGCAGCTTCTTCAAACGGATCGTCACACGCATGGGCGAAACGCCGGATTCGGTCACCGCTTGACGCGCGTTCTGGATGAGATTCACCAGGATCTCCACGAACTTGTGCCGGTCGACCGACACCGATTCGAACTCGTCGAACTCGCGCAGGATCTGGATCGCGCTCCTGGCGGACGTGGCCTGGCTCGTGATCGAGATCGCCGACTCGATTTGACTCGCAAGTGAGACCATTTCACGCACGCCCACGCGGCCGGCGTAACCCTGTTGCGATTGCACGAGCTGCTTGATGTGTTCGATTCCGTCCGTCAGCGCTTCCAGTTCGTGCACCAGCACTTGACGCTCGTCGGCGATGCGTTCGGCCAGCGAATCGAGCAATGGGTAGAGGTGTTTTCCGCGCGGATCGTTCTCGATGAATTTGCTCAGGTCGGCAGCATTCGGACGCAGGGTCTCCAGCACCATCTTCAAGTCAGTGGGAGACGAACCCTTGGCCTTCTCGACCGCGATGCGCGCCGAGACGTTCACGCTGTTCAACACGTTGCCGACGTTGTGCAGGACGCCGGTCGCGATCTCGGACATGCCGGCAGCGCGTGCGGTCTCGACGAGTGCGGCTCGCGATTCGGCCACCCGCTCGATCATGCCGTCGAACTCGCGAGCCAAGATGCCGACTTCGTCCTCGCGATCGGAACGAATGCGCTTCGTGAAGTCCTCACTGTTTCCGATGGCGACCGCGTGCTCGGTCAAGTGCCCCAAAGGCTCGAGCACAGTGCGCTGCACCATGTTGAGAAGTACGAGCATGAGCAACAGTCCGGCCGCGATCGTCGACACGAGCGCATAGCGCAGAGCGATACTGCCCTTGGCCGTGATCGGTCGATCGAAGCGAGCCTGCAAGGACAATTGCGGCTTCGCCTTCACGTCTGTCATGCACCAATACGCGTTGAGACTGTCCTCGGTCTGCTGGTCCTCGACGAGGACGGGCGAGTTCGGTTTTTCGACGCTGGATAGTTTTTCGCGCATTTCGGCGGGAGAATCCGGATCGTCCTTGGACCAGATCTCGAAGTCGACGCTCGTGCGAGTGACGAGTCCTGCCACGCGTTCCTGTGTCAAGAAGCGACCGACCACGAGCGTTCCGATCTGTGTGCGCGTCGGCTCGTTTTCTGACGAATCGTAGATGGGGTAGGACGCCACCATCATTGGTCCGCGTTGCGTCACGAGCAGTCCCTGGATCGGTTTAGGAGGATTCGCGACGAGCGCTTCCTCGACGAGACTGTCTCCGACGAGGAACCCGCGTACGAACGCGAGCTTCTCGCTCTGGCGCGGATCGACGACGCGCGAATGTTGAATCACACCCTTCGCTGCATCGCACACACACACCAAATCGATGGAGTCGTTCGCCAGCGAATCGGCCGGGAGCGCGCTGCTGAATTGCGCTGCATCTCGACTCTTCACCAAGCGGCGCACCACGTCGGATTTCGCCCGCATTTCGCACACACGCGCCAACATGGCGACCTCGCCGTCGATGGCGTCCCGCACGCGATCGAGGTCTTTTTTCACCATCGTTTCCTCGAGGTCGACGAAACTCTCGAACACGAAGATGCGCTGCATCACGTGATCGAGCCCCGCGTATGCGAGCACGACCGCCGACAGCAAGATCACGATCTTAGAGCGCAGGGACATGGAGCTTTGGCGAGGCTCACGCGGCCCGATCGAGGACGCGTGATTCGAGAACGGACTCTGCGTCTGCTGCCGGATCACTACGCGATTTGAGCTTGTTCACGGCCGCATTCAGGGTGCCGCAGAATTCCTGCAACTCGTCACCTTTGCGAATGCGGCAGTCGTCGACGCGCTCGCCGCGAGCGATCGCCTTCAAGTGCTGCTCGAAGCGGTACAGCGGCCCGGCGATGCGAAACGTGGTGAGGATGCCGACCGTGATCGTCAGCGGCAGCAACACGCACACGGTGATACCGAGGACAGCGAGCGTGAAGCTCGGGATGCGCTCGATCAGGATCGGACCGTCCTGCGGCAACTCGTCCGCAAGAGCGGACATCGTCGCTGCGAACAGCAAGAACTGCAGCATCAGGCCGATCAGCGCTACACCCAAGAAGGTGAGGATCAGGCGCATCTGCAGTCGGGGTTGGATGAGTTTCTTGCGTCGCTTGTTCTGCATCATGGCGGGACCGGGGAGGGGGACTCCGAACGTAATCGGATCGACCGGCGGCGCCCTGCACCTTGAGATGCGAAATTACTTCCCGCGCGATCAGCGCTGCGGGACGAGCGCGTCGCGGCAAGCGAGCGAATCTTCGGGCAGCTTGCGCTTCGTGATCGATTCGAGCGCTGCGTGAGCCGCCTTGGCGACCGTGGGACGATCGCCTGCGAGTGCGTCGATCAAGGCCGGGATCACGAGACTCGAATCGAGGCGCTGCAATTCACTGGCAGTGAGCGTGGCCACGTCGACGTCGGGATCGTCGAGTGCAATCGCGATCTCGCTCGACAAGCGATCACGCCACGCGTGCAGCCGCGAGACGACGTTGAGCACGGCCATCTTCTCGGCCTTCGAGCCCGACGTGAACATCGCGAAGGCGACGCGCGAATCTCGGCTCCACCAGTCGGCTTCGGACTCGTACCAGCTCGTCCAGGAGATCGGGTCTTCGCACAGCTTCAATCCGGTGATGTTGTGCAGAGCCCACAGCGCCTCGGAGCGCAGGCCGAATTCGCCTTCGCGCAAGCAGCGAATTAAGGCTGGAATGGCGTCCGAATCACCGAGACGGCCGATGCACAACACGGCGTCGCGCATCGTGACTTCATCGCCGTCCTCGACGAGCGCGCGCACGCTGGCGACGACATCGGAGGGCAGAGGTTTGTCGAGCGAGAGCGACAATCGCGCCAGGTGCGGCAGACATTCGGTGCGCATGTCGCGCCGCGTGTCGATCCAACGCGCCAGCATGAGTGCCGCCTTGGGCATCTGCGTGCGCTCGACCGCGCGCACCAGAGCGGAGCGCAATTCGGGCCTCACGGTGAGCACGGCGCTCTCGATCGTTCCGAACCCCGCGTCGTCGCGCTTCAATATCGACGTCACAGCCACGATCAAAGCGTCGCGACACTCCGCGTCGTGGTCCATGCCGGCCGCACGCAGGATCAGCGGCAAGTCTTCGGCGGACCCGGCGCGACCTGCGATCGCACAGACGGATCGGATCGCCCCTGCACCCGGCGCAGCATCCGTCTTCCCGAACAGCAACGGGCGCCACCGCGCGGTTCCCATGACTTCGAAGGTCGAGAGGAGAAGGTCGGCGCGCGCGCTCGTGAGTTCTGGCGCAACGCTGGCCTCGTTCACGAGTGCATCGAACAGCGGTCGCTCCGCGAGTGGACCGAATGCGACCAATTCTCTGGCGAGCGCGTTCGTGCGCAGAGCGTCCTTGTCGATCGCACGCGTCAGAACGCTTTCGATGCGCGAGTTCATCACGTCCAGCGCGAAGGCGCCGGGAACATGGAGCATCCAACTCGCGAGAAAAGCGAGGCTCCAAGAATTCGGGGACAACGTGGAACGGAGCTTCAACGTGATTCCATGTGCTCAATCATCATCGTCCTCACCCACTTCACGGTGTGCATCGCGTGCCTTCTTTGGCGTTTTGCCCTGGCGGATCAGATCGGCGAGCGCGTCGTAGCGGAGCTGGACGATCGCGACGTTGGGCAACTCGACGATGTGCCAGCCGAGAAGACGTGGCGTGCCGTTCGACTCGCTGCTCGTGGCGGTCAACGCGCGGTCGAAATGCAATTGTCCGCCGGCCTTCAGTGTCAGATCCTTCGCGACTACGGCGCCGTAGACGATGAACGACGACGGGATGCTGACGGCCGTGTTCGGCGCATAGATGCTGCCGTAGAAGTTGCCGTTCGTCTCGAGGGTGACGCCCTGCGTGCCTGCGACTTGGATCGAGATGCCGAGCGGATCGTTCGTGAGCGTGCCGAGGTGTGACGAGGCGGCCAGGTTCAGGCCCTCCTTGATGAAGACTTTCACCGGGCCCGACGTGGCATCGATCTTCAGCGCTCCCCTCGCCTCGAGTTCCAAAGAGTCGGCGACGATCGTGGTCGGTCCGTAAATGGTGAGCGCTCCACCGGACTTGACTTTGATCTTCTTCACTCCGTGGAGGCCGCTCGAAAGTGTTTCAGCGACACCCGATTTCACCGTCAGATCCGTGCCGGAGGCTACGACTGGAATCTCCACCGCCGGAAACGGAATGGTCGACGCACTCGGCGCCATCGATCCCGTGATGATCGAATTTGCCGAGCGAAACAGCGTGCCTTGCGGTCCCGGCTTCACGTCGCCGTAGACCTTCGCGGGCCGCAAGAGCGTGCCGAGCACGGTGATGTCCGCGTTGCCGCCGACCTTGGCGCCCATCGAGAGCAACGAACCGATGGGGGCGAGTAGAGCCTGGCCCGTGTACGGACCGGAGCGTGAATCGTAACTGTCGATCAACGCGCCGCCCTCGACCGTGATCGCTTGATCACCGAAGAAACCGAGCGCACCGATGCTGTCGGGCTGACGTTCGACGGTCATCGCGAGCGCCGCGCGACCGGCTCCGCACAAGCCTGTCGATTCGAGTTTCACGCGACCTTGCCCGAGTTCCGTAGCCTTCGTCCAGAAGATCCCGACGCCGAACTCTGCCGGCGTGTCCTCGGATGCGACGTTGCCGCTCTTGCCCAAGCACAAGCCGTTGAAACCTTCGGCGAGGCCGGCTTCGGCCATGTAGAACGCGCGCTTGGCGTCGACCGATCCGCGCTGTTCCTTGTTCTTCGCGAGGCTGACCTGCACGTAAACCATGCTCAAAGTCGCGACCAAGACGACGACGATGAGCGCGGGCAAGATCGCCGTTCCGCGGCGATCCGCGTTCGGATGCCGACGACTAGATTCGAGATCGTGTAGCTGTGACATGTTTCTCAGTTCCTGCACGTGACGGTTTCGTGGAGCTCGCGCGACACGACCGATCCGTCCGGGTTCGCGTGCCGCAGCGTCAACCACACCGTGATCGACTTGCCGTTCTTCGTGAACGAGAGCCCGGTCTCGTCGATGATCCCGTTTGCGTTGTCGTCCACACCGTTGGCGAGTTCGTCCTTCAAGAATTGCGGAATCCCTTTGCCGAGGATCACGCGTTTCTCATTGGATTGATCTGGGTTCTGCTTCCACATCACCTCGCCGCCTTCGGCGTTCGTCAACTCGATGCGCTGTTGATCGCTGAGTTGATTCTGGCCGTTCGCGTCGAGCCCGAGCGACTCTTTGTAGTTGAGGTACGGCGTGTAGCCGGGCTTGGCCGTCGGTGAAAACAGCTCGTCATCCGCAGCGCCGACGATGGCCATCGTGATCTTGTCCATCGTGCGTCGCGCTTGGCTGTCGATGTCGTACGCGCTGGACTGTGAACCCAGCGCACTCATCGATTTTTGGATGAGCCAGTAGACGTTTCCGATCACGACGGTGATGAGCACCAGCGCGATCACCATCTCCAACATGGTGAAGCCGCTCGCTTTCATCGTCGTGTGTCGGTGCATCCGTCAGATCCTCGCGTACATCGTGAACATCTCGAACTTGCGCACGGCATTGCGCGAATTCTTCGCGATCCACTGGAGTCGAATGCGTATCGGCAAGAGCATGTAGTCGGACGCGCGACTGTTCCCGTCGACGACACCGTCTGCGTTCAAGTCGCGCGGTGTGCCGAGTTCCTGGTCGACGGCGTCCTCGCGCAGCAGACCATCCTTCGTCGGGAACAGGATCGTGCCGACGATTCCGTCACCCGCGATCGACTGCAGCTCGGGGACAGTGAAGTTCGGCCCCGGTGCCGTTCCGGCGGCACCCGGATCGTCGTTCGGATCGTCGTTGTAGAGCGCGAAGAGTTCTCCGAACTCATGATTGCGCATCTCTTCGAGCACCGTGCGTGCAGCGCTCGCGGCGATCGCGCTCTCGGTCGCGACCGGATCCAGATTCTTCGACGATGCCATCGTGCGCGCGAACATCGCGACCGAAATCGTCACGATAGTAAGCATCACAGCCACTTCGATCAGCGTGAAGGCGCGTTGATGACGGTGCTCTTTGGGATGGAGACGCATGCGGAGAAGCATCTCTCCGGTGGAATTCCGAACCGACGCCGGAGGGGTCATCGGAAGGCCTGAGCGCAATCATTGACACGAAGACCGTGAATCTTCGCGATTCCGTAAGTGCTGCGGATCAGCCCCCGCATGAACTTATTTCACACGCTGAATCTGCTTCCGTCCGGCTCCCGAAAAATCACGACGGCTCACGCGAGTTGCGTGCGCGAGACTTCACTTTCTTCCGTGTCGTGCGTGTTGACGAGCATGTGTGCGCGGACGATGCGCGCCAATTCTTCGATGCGCGACTCCGGCAGTTCCGGATAGACCGGGACGTAGACGACGCGCGCCAAGAGTGCGCGCGCCTCGCGCGGCTCGAGTTCGGGTCTATCGGCGGGCGGAGGCAGCGCCGACATCGTCGCCACGCGCGTCGCATCGTATCCCGCCTCACGCAATGAGGTGACGAGCTCGTCGGGGCGATTCGAAAGCAGGGTGAAGACCCAAAACGTGTGCAAAGGCGCCGAAAAGCCCGGGATTTCGAGGCCTGAGCCGACTGCTGCGATCAGTTGTCGCGAGCGCTCATTGCGCTGCGCCACGCGCTTCTCGCTGCCCTTCACGAAACGTCGATGCATCAGCGCGAGCAGGGGCGGCGACGGGCGGTGGCGAATCTTCTGGAAGAAGTCGCCGCCTTTGAAACCGCGCACGGTGCTCTGGATGACGGCGTCGTGCGTCGTACCGAACCAACGGCACGCGCGCACGAACCCTGAGTACAGCAGCGGCTGGGTGATCGATTTCAAGAGTCCGTACTTGAGGATGCGCTGCGCGTAACCGCCGCGCGATTGCGTCGGCCAAGCGGCGTGCACGGCGAGCATGCGCTCACGAATCGCGCGATCTCTCACGCGCAAGACGGCACCGGCGAGAGCGGTTGCCGTCTTGATCGGCCCGAAGCTGAACATTGCGACGTCGGCGTCGGGATCGCCTTTGAAATCGGCGCCTGTGTACGACTGCGCGTTGTCTTCCAGGACCAAGATGCCGCGCTCGCGCTTCAATTCGACGAGCGGGGCGATCGAAACACGAGTGCCGAAGAGATGCGCGAACAGCGCCAGTTTCGTCTTCGAAGTCGCTGCGGCACGCCATGCACTGGGTCGCGGCGCCAGCGTCTTCGGGTCGATGTCGACGGGCACGGGCACGAGTCCGTGCCGTTCGATCACCTTCCACATGTCGGGAATCGTCAACGCCGACATCAGCACTTCGCTGCCCTTCGGCAGAGCGAGCATCTCGAGATACAGGTCGAGACCGCTGCGCACGGACAGGCACGCGAAGGCGTCGTCACCGAAATGCCGCTCGACTCGGGCGCGGGCGCGCGCTTCGTCGTGTGCGAAGGCGCAGGCAGCGAGCCCCGCCGCGAGGTCGCTCCAGCCGATGTCGAGGCGCTTGCGGGCGTACATGCGGGGTGCTCCTTCGAAAGTCGCCTTTGCAGTCGACGCTCTGGCGTTGCATGTTAGCGAACGCATCGGAGCTTGCGAGAGTTCTCGTTTTCTGCGGCGGAAACCGCGTCTCGACGACGTCCACGACGAACCCCATGAGCGCCCAAACGTCTTCGATCCCGCGTCGCGTCTGGGGCGGGACCGGTCTGCTGATCGCGGGGCGACTTTACGGATCGCTGTGCACGTTCGTCGTCTTGTACGTGCTCGCGCACCATCTCCCCGCCGAAGCGTTCGGGCGCTACACGTTCTATCTGGCCGTGTTCGTGTTGCTCGACACTTTGGCGGACTTCGGCACCGGGTCGATCGCCGTGCAACGCACCGCTCACGATGCGAATGCAGTGCCCGAAGTCCTCGCTGCGACGCGTCGTATTCGGTTGGGCATGGGCGCGATCGGCTTCGTGCTCGCGGGCGGCGGTGCACTCGTGCTCGGCGAGAGCGGCGCGTGGTGGATCGTGCTGGCCAGTCTCTACCCGCTCACGCACGTGTTCGAACTGTCGCTCACCGTGTTCAAGAATCGCATATCGTGGAGCATGCCCGTGCTCGTGCGCGCGATCGCGACGAGTGCATCCCTCGCGTTCGTGCTCACGCTCGTGCAACTCGGCGATCGTGAGCCGGCGCACATGCTGCTCGCTACAGCGCTCGGCAGCACGCTCGGCAACGGGCTCTTGTGGTGGGCGTGTCGCAAACATCTTCCGACACGCGCGGCCGAGCGCATTCCGCTGGCCGAGATGTTTCGCGCCGCGTTGCCCCTGGGCGTCGCCAGCCTGTGCCAGCAGGCGTATTTCTACATCGACAACTTGTTCGTGCGCGCGTGGTGCGGCCCTGAAGAACTGGGTCACTACAACATCGCCGTCCGCGTCCTGTCGATCCTGATCATGGCCGCGCTGTATGCCACGCAAGCCGCGATGCCTTGGCTCGTGCGCGAGCATCACGCCGGAAGATTGGGCGCGAGCGTGGTCAAGCTGGCGCAACCGTTGTTCGCGCTCGCCGGGTTCGGCTGCGGATTGTTGGCTCCGTGGACCGAGACGTTGTTGAGCCTTTTCGGTGAGCGATTCGCGGGTGCGGGGCCCACGTTGCGCTGGTTGCTCGGCGCCGTCACTGCGATCTACGCGGGCGCGGCGCTGATGACAGCTCTCGTCGCGGCTGGCCGCTCACGTTCGATTCTCGCTGTCGCGGCGACAGCACTCCTCGTCAACGTGATCGCCAATTTCGCGCTCGTGCCACGTCTTGGGATCGAGGGCGCAGGCATCGCGACCCTCGCCACGGAGTCATTCGTCGTCGTCGCGGGATTGGTGTTGCTGCGACGTGCACGCATCGACGTGTTCGGAGGTGCGCGCGCTGTCGCGTGGCTCGGCGGACCGCTCGGATTCGCATTCGGATGGTGGATGTCGGCGCAACTGCCGGTCTCATGAGGCGCGAGTGAGCATCCCATGAAGGTCGGCATCGACTATCGATCCGCGCTCGTCAATCGCGAGGGCATCGGGCGCACGACACGCGAGATCGTGCGCGCGCTCGTCGAACTCGGCCATGCGGAAGAGCTCGCGCTGTTCGGTTGGACGCTCGCGCCGATGAAGTTCACGCGCACCGAACTCGGCCTCGCGAATTCGGACGCACATCTTTCCCGCTGGAGATTTCCGGCGCGCTGGATTCCCGGGTTGTGCGAGCGCACACAACGCGGCACGGACGACTTGGTCGGCGGCTGCGACGTGTTCCATCACACGCAACCGCACTTGTTGCCCGTGCGCCGCGCCGTCGAAGTCGCCACGATCTTCGACTGCATCTACTTGCGGCCAAACAGGTTCGTCTCCCCCGCTGCGGCCGAAAAGATGACCGAGGCGGCGCGAGCGATGGTGGCGCGCGCGCGACACATCGTCGTGCCGTCGCAGTTCGTCGCCGACGACGTCGCGCTGCGTTTGGGTGTCGAGTGCGAGCGTATCCACGTCGTGCTGCTCGGCTGCGATCACGTCTTGCGCGAGGCGCGACCGGATGCGCGCACGATTGCGCACGACGCCATCGCCGTGACGGTTTCGCGCGTGGATTCCCGCAAGAATCACGTGCGGATGCTGCGCGTGTTCGAGCGTCTCGTCGCGGAGAAATTGCTCGAGCGCTGGATCGTGGCCGGTCCCGACGGCCACGGATACGAGGCGTTCGAGGCGGCACTGGCTACGTCTCCGGTGCGCTCGCGAGTCGAACGCCTGCACCACGTCGAAGATCGCGACCTGGCCGGGCTCTATCGACGCGCGAGCGTCTTCCTGTTCGCCAGTTTGGACGAAGGCTTCGGCCTGCCGCCACTCGAAGCGCTCGCGTGTGGAGCGCCCGTCGTCGCCGCGGACAATTCGTCTATGCCCGAAGTGCTCGGCGATGCCGTGTTGCTCGTGAACGCCGAAGACGAAGACGCGCTGTTCGCGGCTGCGAAACGTTTGATCGTCGAGCGTGATTTCGCGGACGTGTTGCGCGAGCGCGGACTCGCACGCGCGAGCGAACTCACGTGGCGCAATTGCGCTCAGTCGATGTGGGACGTCTACCGAGTCGCCGCCGAAACGCCGCGCGCCTGAGAAATGCCAGGGTCGATCGAGCCGCGCACAGTCAGTTACCGAAATGCCGGGTTCGATCGGTCCGCGCACACTCAGTCACCGACTCGTCGACGAATCGCCGCTTCGTCGACTTGATCGGACTCCCACAACGAGCGCCCTTCCATTCCGCCGGCGACGGTGACGACTTCGCCGCTGACGTGGCGCGACAAAGCCGGTGAGCACAAGAAGAGCGCCGCTTTCGCGATGTCTTCCGCTCGCGCGAGTTGTCGCAACGGCATCGTGCGCACGACTTTCGCGATCACGCCGGGCTGTTGCAGCGCCGCACGAGCCATGTGCGTCACCGTCCAACCGGGCTCGATCATGTTCACGCGCGCGAACGGATCGAGCTCGACGATCTCGTTCTTCAGCGAGCGCACGAGGCCGTAAAGGCCTGCTTTTCCCGCTGAATATTCAGCATGCCCCTTCTCGCCGAAACGCCCAGCTGTCGAGCCGATGAACACGAGCGATGCACCGACCCCATCGGTTCGCGCGCCGCTCTTCTCGAGCGCGCTCATGAACGCGCGCGCCGTCCACATCGATCCGAGCAGGTTGATCGTGATGTTGTCCCGGATGCGCTCCGGTGTCGCTCGGTGCGCGAGCGCGAACTCGGGTGTCCACCGACCCGCGTTCGCGATGGCAACGTCCACGCGTCCGAACTGCGCGCGCGCCTGTTCCATCGCCGCGTCGACTTGTGCCGGATCGGTCGTGTTGCACGCGAGCGCCAACATTTCCTTCGCCCGCGGTTGCGCCTTCACCCACGAGCGCAACGATTCGATCGCGTCGTTCCCCGTCAACGCGAGCTTCGCGCCCTCGGCAGCGAAGGCCTCCGCCAACGCCCGCCCGATTCCGCCCGACGCGCCCGTGATGAAAACGACCTTGTCCTTCAGCGCTAGATCCATGCGCGCACGGTAGCCGCGGTGTCGGTCGTGCGTCGAGCACTTGCTCGAACTGCCGCTGGATTCAGGCCGGAGTGAGGTCGACCCGCGCGCTGTACATCACGTTGCCGTCGCCCAGATCGGAGAGCTCTGGACTCGTGAGCGCATTCAATCCGGCTCGTTCTTCGATGTCGATCGCGCGCGGCAACCCGTCGACGCGCACCGAACCGCGCGACATTTCGGCCGAGATTTCCACGGGAAGGGTGAGCGTCGCGCGCTCGTTCTCGAGCCGAACGCGTGCGCCGCTCGAGAGACCGAGAGCTTTCGCGTCGTCCGGATTCATGTGCAAGCGCGGCGGACCGTTGCGCTTGCGATGGCGTTCGCTGTGACTGAACGTGCTGTTGTGTGTGTGCACCGAAGGCGCCCCGACGAGCCAAAAAGCACCGCGATCTCCGGCTGCATCGTCGGGCACGTAGGTCGCCATCGCCGGTTGATCGCGCTTCGCCGCGGCCGCGCTCACCAACTCGATCTTGCCGCTGGGCGTTCCCCAGCCCACGTACGCGCGATCGTGGACTTTCACGGGTTCGCCGGCGGAAAGCCGCGTCACTTCGTCGTCGGTCAATCGATCGCGCGAAGCAGCGATCAACGTCTCGCACAGACTCGTCGCCGTCACGTCCCAGACTTCGCGCGGCAGGTCCAAGCGACGAGCGAGCTCCGAGAAGAACTGCACGTTGGAGCGCGGTCCGTCGGGCGGCGTGATGGCGGCACGCGTCCAATGCATCGTGCGATGTCCGTACGTGCGATAGACGTCTTCGTGCTCGACGAACATCGTCGCCGGCAACACGACGTCGGCGAGCTCGGCCGTTTCGGTCAGGAAGTGATCGTGCACGACGGTGAACAAATCCGCTCGCGCGAAGCCGCGCTTGAAGCGATTGCTGTCGGGGATCGTGACGGCCGGATCGTGACACCACACGAACGCGGCGTGGAAGCGACCGGCTTCGAGTTCGCGCCCCAGTTGCACCTGCTTCACGGGTACGTCGTGACGGTCATTCGGCCTGAAATCAGGCCGAACCACTGCATTTTCGGCCAACTC
This sequence comes from Planctomycetota bacterium, assembly GCA_034440255.1. GTDB lineage: Bacteria > Planctomycetota > UBA1135 > UBA1135 > JAEUIA01. The sequence continues at coordinate 20,459 of JAWXBU010000103.1, forward strand.
GAAATGCGCGAAGCTCTCGAAGTGAACGCGGTCGCCGTGGCCGAGAACAGCAGCGAGCGAACACACCGCGCGCATGCTCATCGCACCGTTGCGACGGCGCGTCCAGCCAACTCCGGTCTTCACGAACGGCGAGCGAGCGACGCGCAACTGCATCGCCAACTCGAGGATTTCGGCAACCGACAAGCCCGTGATCGCGCTCGTCTCTTCGAGATCGAAGCGTGAGCGCACGTGTGTCTCGAACTCACTGGCGCCCAAACATTCACGCTCGAGGAAGCCGTGGTCGGCGAACCCGAGCTCGAACGCGATACGCGCCAAGCACAGCGCGAGCTGCGCATCCGTACCGCCGCTGATGACGAACGCGCGTCCGCCGTGGCGCTCGACGTCGCGCAACGTGTCGGTGCGCCACACGTCGATCGCGACGACGGGGACGCCGCGCTCTTGGCAGCGCTTCAAACGCGGCTGCATGTGTTGCACGGTGCGCGCGACGTCGGTCCCCCACAACACGACCAGGTCCGCATCCTCGAGCGTTTCCATGTCGGGCCCGAGGCAGCGACCGAGCACGCATTCGAATCCCGCCGTCGCCGCTGCATCGCAGATTCCGCCGTCGTGGAACGTCGCACCGAGCGCGTGCATCACGCGGTAGGGATATTTGCGCTGCACGAGCCCCATGCTGCCGCCGTACGAGAGCGCGAGAACGTCGGGGCCGGCGATCTTCGCGAGACGACCGACGATGATCTCGAACGCGCGCTCCCACGTCGTCTGGACGAGCACTGATCCCTCGCGCACCAGCGGAACTCGCAAGCGGTCGGGATGCTTCACGAGCTCGCCGTACTGCATCGTCTTGCCGCACAAGTGACCGCGCGACCACGTGTGCGCCGGATTGCCGCGCAGCTTCGCGAAGCTCCCGTCAGGGTTGCGCTCGACGAGAATTCCGCACGCGTCGGGACAATCGAGCGGACACGTGGCGGTGTGCACCGTCGTGTGCGTCGCATCCTTCATTCGACGACGTCCGGCCGGCGCTTGAAGGCCTTGCCGAGTTCGCCGAGCAATCCCGCGCGCACGATTCTCAGCTTCAAATCAGGCTCGAACACGAGCACGAAGCCTTCGAGCTTCGACGAGATGTCGTCGTAGTCGAAAGACGCGCTCGCTTGTTCGAACAACGGGAGACTGATCGAGAACCCGAGCTGCTTCTCGTTGGAACTGCCGTACGCGATCACGACCGCGTCGTTCACGCCCTCCCACACGTAGAGCGGCGCGCCGAGTTTCGCGAGCGCGTCGGAGAGGTCGCTCGTCCCGATCGCGAGTTCGTCGACAGCAGCGGTGGACACAGGCTCGTACGTCGAATGACGCTCGTACTTGAACGAGACGCACCCGGCAAAGAGCGGCAGACAAGCTACGGCGATGATGCGCATCGTCATGACTCAGTCGTGCACGTTCTGCCACGGCATCGCGTATTCGACGCGATCGGCTTCGAGCGTGCGGCCAGCGTACTGCAGCACCGAGTTCTCGTCGAAGAAGAGCCACGCGCGGTCGGCGCGCGCGTCTTCGTTGATGAAGGTCAGGATGATGATCGAAAAACCGGCCATTTTCGCTGCGCTGAAGTCGTAGCGCCAGGCCATGCGCTTGCCGAGCTGCACGACTTCGTTCGGCGCGCCCAAGGTGTTCGCGACTTCGCCAGCCGTGCTCGTGCCGGGTTTAAGGACTTCCATGCGCTGCGCTTGCAGCGGCTCGTTCGCGGTCCGTCGCGAGATGAAGCAGGAGGAGAACAGCGGAACGAGAAGGAGAAGCGTGAGCACTTTCATGCGCTCTTCGTACCGCATCGCGTCCATCCTCGCCACCCTGCGACGTCAGCGAAGCGGCGACATGTCGAACTCGTACACGCGCGGGATCCCGGTTCGGCGCGCCTCGTCCACGCGCGCAGGATCGACGCGCTCGACGTTCGTGGACGTGTGAAAGTCGCGCGTGCGCCAAAAGAGCTTCGGACCGCCGACACGATGCGCGTCGAGCATGTAGTCGAGGCCCCAGTTGAAGAGCGGAATGTCTCGTTCCGCACCGAACATGTCGGGCGGATTCACGATCGCGATCGGCACGTTCGCGGCTGTTTTCTCGCGCACTTCGCGCACTTCTTCGATCCACGCGGGAATTCTGCGACCCAGCGCGCGGAAATCACCAGCGTCCACGAGGAGGTCCTTCGCCCACAGGCTCGTGAGCGCGAGTACTGCGATCCAGACCGCGATCGTGCCGCGTTTCGAGATCCACATCCCGAGCCCGATCGCGACGAGCGCCGACGCACAATACGCGTAGCGCTGCACGAATCCGGTGCCGAGCGCCGGCAACCCGAGTTCGATCGCGCAGGCGAACAAGACGAAGCGCGCGGTCCGCGAGCGCCACGCGAGATACATAGCTCCGGCCGCGAGCAGTGCCGACACGATGCCCGCGACGACGAATGCAGTCCCACCGTGAGCACGAAACCCTTCGACGATCAGGACGCGCAAGTCCTCGGGCAACAGTGCTGTCGACGCTTTCACCACGTTCGCAGGCAGTGCGTCGAACGACTTCGCTTGGTGGTGGCGCGATGGACGCAGGAACAAGTACAGGACGTAGGCGACCGACGCAGCGAAGAACGCGACGAGCCACGGATCGCGCAGCGCGTTGCGCAATTGCGTCAGGCCGTCACGCAGAGTTTCCGCGCGCAAGCACACGATCCAGAGCACCAGAATCGCCGGCAAGATCATCGCGGCCTCGTGCCAAGCCAACGCCAGAGCGAACAACACGATCGCGCCGATACCGCGGCTCGCGCTCGGCGCGTCTAGCTGCCGCACGAGCACGAGCAGCGCTGCGAGCTCGAAGCACACGCGACCCGGATTGCCGATCGCGGCACTCCACGCGAAGGCCTTCACGTTCGGAAATGCCGCGAAAACGAACACGGCGACGTACGCGCCGATCGAGCGCGCGCCGGCCGCTCGCGCCAAGAAATAGACGAGCACACACGCAGCTGCGTGCATCGCAAACGCGCAGAGGTGCGCGACGAACGGCAGACCGACGCCGGCTGGATCCGCGCCGCAGTGACCTAGAACCCAGAAGAACGCGTGCTGAAACGGACGCAGCGGCTCGACGCGCGGATCGAGAGCCGCGAAGAACGAAGGCACGGTGCGCATCTCCTCGAGGTGCGTCCAGTCCTCGGAGATGAAAGGTGTGTACGCAAATGCGCTGAAGGCGCGTACGAGGATCGCGCACGCGAGCGCGACGAGCAGGACGTGCGGCGACAGGAAGCGCGATCGCGTCATCGCTGCTGCCCCGTGGCCGCGAGACTCTCGATTTCGTGCTCCAAGCGCGCGAGCCCAGTGGATTCGTCGCGATGCACGACCGACGCGTGAATGACGTCTCGATCGATCGATCGCGCGCGCACGCGATCGATCCAGAGTGCGAGTGCAGCCGTCAGCGCATCGATGTCGCCAGGACGCTCGATGACGCTGCCGCAAGTTTCGTGGACGGCCGCAGCTTCGCCAGCCGCACGCGTCGTGATCGTCGGGACGCCGCTCGCCAACGCTTCGAGGACGACGAGCCCGCTCGTGTCGCGCCATGTCGGATGCGCGCACACGTCCGCCGCAGCGAACAGTTCGGCCGTGTCGACGTCGGACAGGACTCGAACGCGGTCCGTAGCGAGTCCGGCCGAGCGCGCACGTTTGCGCCACTTCGCCACGTCGCGCGGACCCGCGACGACTAGCGTCCACGGTTCGCGCGCGAGGCGAGCGAGGGCCGCGAGGAGCACGGGCAGACCCTTCGTTGTCGGTTCGCGCGCGCAGAAGGCGATCAGGACCGAACTTTCGGAAAGACCGAGGCCTCGTCGCAGCCCGATGCGCGCTCCGACGCTATTTTGTGGCCGAAAACGTGCCAAATCGACGCCGTTCTCGATGCGCACCAGGCGCTCGCGACACGCCGGGAAATCGGTGGCGAGTTCGCGCTCGACCAGTTCCGAAACGCACACGATGCGACGCGCGCCGCCGCGTTCGAGCAGATCGCGCTCGAACTCGACGAAGGCTCGATGTCGTCCGCCCAGCTGCGCGGGCTCGATCGGAACAGCACCCTCCGGCGACCAAGCTTCCGCCGCTCGCTTGGCCGCGAGCGAGCGCGCGTGACTGCCTCCATGCGGCCAGTACAAGTCGACGCGCGCGAGATGGCGCGTGCCGACGACGACGTCGCAATCGCGCTCTTCCGTGGCCGCCGTCGCGCGAGCGGCGAACGTGCGCTCGCGGCTCGCGCGCGTGATCGACCAACTGCGCGGCACGAGTTGCACGCGGCCCGGCGCGTCGGCTGATGCGCGCTCCGTGAAGGCGATCACTTCATGACCGCGCGTCGCGAGATGCCGCGCCAACTTCGCGAGCGCCTGTTCGGCGCCGCCGCGCGACGGCTGCCAACGATCGATCACGAAGCCGATCCGAAGTGTGCGCTGTACGGCGATCAAGCGCTCGCGATGGTACGTGCTCCGCCACCTCGAATCACGTTCACGAGGCACCGAACGACGATTTCAGCCGTAAAAACAAGGGTCGCTGCTCATGCGGACCTCGCTTGCCGCCGACCAGCACCCTATCGTCTGCGCGCATGCGAATCGGTTTCGACACGTCGGTGCTCGTGCGCCCCTGCCCGAACGGCGTCGTGCGTGCGACGCGCGGGCTGGTCGAGGCTCTCGAACGCCGGCGTCGCATCGACGTCGTGCGCCTCGCACCACGGCCGTGCGAGCGCGTTTCGACGTGGCGACACTTCCGCATGTCGCGTGCAATGCGCGAACACGGCCTCGCTGGAATTCACTCGCCCGTCTCGGCGTTTCCGGTACTCGGCCGCGGCGCGCGCGTCGCCACGATCCACGAAATTCCATGGGCACGCGACGTCGACGAGAACTCGGATTGGAAGCATCGCTTGTGGGCGCGCGTCGGACCGTTGCGGGCCGATGCGATCGTGGTCCCGAGCGACGCCACGGCGTGCTTCGTGCGCGAGGGTTCGCCGCTCGCAGCGGACCGCGTGCACGTCGCGCCCTGGGGGGTCGCGGCAGAATTCAGCGCTGAGAACACACGTCACGACGAACACGTTCTGGCGCGACACGATCTCGCCCGTGTGCCGTTCGTGTTGCTCGCCGGCGCGACGCGACCGAAGAAGAACGCTTGGATCGCGCTCACAGCGCTCGCTCGGATGGAGCGCGACGTCGTGGTCGTCGTCACGGGTGCTCTGCACGCACACATTGTCGAAGAACTCGCGCGCTCCGGCGCGGATGCGCGTCGCGTGCGCTTGCCCGGCGAGGTCGACGATGCGACGCTCACGGTCTTGACTCGCCATGCGATCGCGTCGGCTCTCGTGTCGGACTCCGAAGGCTTCGGATTTCCGGTGGTCGAAGCGCAGGCTTCCGGCACGCCCGTGATCGTCCCGCACGGCTCGACACAGGCCGAAATCGCCGGCGCGGGCGCGCTTTTCATCGAGCCGCGCAGTTCGGAGTCCTTCGCGAACGCCGTCGCGCACGCACGCTCGAATCGCGGGGAGATCGCAAACTTAGGCCGCACCAACGTCGCTCGCTACACGTGGGATTCGTGCGCCGCGCGCATCGAACAACTCTGGGAATCGCTCGCATGAATCGCGCTCCGCACCTGCTCGTCTCCGGCGTCGTCCTCGGTCAACCGATGGGCGGCGTGCGTCGTCACAACCGCGAACTCTTGCCTCGACTCGCGCGCTTGCTCGGCGAACACGGCGGCTCGATGGCGGTCCTCGAAGGCAAAGACAAGATCGAGTTCGAGCTGCCCGAATCGATCGCGATCCTGCGCTCGAACGTGCCGATGCATCCCGTCTTGTTGCGCGCCGAAGCCGAGTCGCGCGCGCTGCGCAAGGCGTTGCGGACGAAGAGCGCGAGCGGCAAGCCGTTCGATCTCGTGCACACGGCGCACATGCCGGCGCCGCGCGGGCTCGAGGTTCCGTTCACGGTGACGTTGCACGACTTGCGCGCGATCTCCGAGACGAACGGGTCAGCGCCGCGGCGCGCGATCGCCAAGCGCGTGCTCGCCGATGCGATGAAGCGCGCGTTGCGCGTCTTCACGGTGAGCGGCACGGTCGCGACCGAGCTGCGGCGACACTTCGTGATCGAAGAGCACCGCGTCGGCGTCATCCCGAACGGCGTCGATCACTTCACTCCTGCGCCGCGCGACGTCACCGCCGATGCGCCGATCCGCTGCATCGGACACGTCGAGCCGCGTAAGAACATCGAGCTCGTGTTGCGCGCTCTCGCGCTCGACGAGACGCTGCCGCGTGTCGAAGTCTGCGGTGCTGGAAAAGGCGCTGAAATCGAGCGTTTGACGGCCCTCGCCGCCGAACTGGGAGTCGCGAATCGAGTGCACTTCTCGGGTGCATTCGACGAGGCTGATTTGCCGCGTTTGTTGGCGACGGCGGCGTGCGTGTGCATTCCGTCGTGGATCGAAGGGTTCGGGATCGTGGCACTCGAAGCGCAGCGCGCGCTCGCGCCGATCGCTGTCGCGCGCGGCAGCAGCTTGAACGAAGTCGCCGGCGACGGAACTCCGTCGTTCGCGCCGACCGATGCTGCAGCTTGCGCGAAAGCGATTCACGCCGCGATCGCGACGAAGCAGTCGGTGCTCGCGCACGCCCAAGTCCGCGCCGATCGCTTCACGTGGGACGCTGCAGCGCGCGCGTGGTTCGACGGCCTGATGGCGGCGCGCTGACGCGCGTCGCGAGCTACTTGGCTTCTTCGACGCTCTCTTCGATCGCCGGCGGATCGGTCGGCGAGCCGCGCAAGAGGATCACCGCGCGGAACGCGAGCCACGACACGCCGGCAACGACGACGAGCACGACGAGCAGGATCAGGAACTTGATCCACAACGGCTGCTGATCGAAATCGGACTGCATGAAGCCGTCGCGCGATTCGACTTTGCCGTACTGGAGCACCCCGCGCGCGCCGATCTTCGACTGCGTCGGCAAAGCTCCGGCAGCAGCGAGTTTTTCGGTCGCTTGACGGCGTGCGAGCGACGGCTGTGCTTGCTCGGCCGGCGCAGCGTGCGCTCCGAAACCGTGTTCGGTCGGTTTCGCACGCGGCGCGAAGGCAGTCGCCGTCGGGAGCACATTCGCGGCCGCCTTCGCGTCGTCCCACTCGCCTTCGAGGACGATCTCTTCGTCCTCGAGCGAGGCCTGCGCCGCAGTCGTGATCTGCGTTGCAGGTGAGGCGTAGCGTTTCGGAAGCGCACCGTCACGGAACTTCAGCACGACTTCGCCCAGCGTGAATTCGCGACCCTCTTCGAGCGTCACACGCTCGACGCGCTCGCCGTCCCAGAACACTCCGTTGCGCGACCCGAGGTCGACGACCGACCAACCCGCAGCGGTTCGCTCTAGGCGCGCGTGATGACGGCTGATCGAGGCGTCCTTCAGTCGCACGACGCAATCGTCGGCACGACCGAAGAGAGCACCGGCTTCCACGTCGCAGCTGTGGCCGACGTCGGGCCCGGTCAAAACGAAGATCTTGGGCATGGTCAAAGCGTCAGGAAGTCGCGTACGGTACGAGCCCACGATGGAACTTCGCAAGCCGACGTTTCATGCTCCACGCGTGATCGGAATCGTTCTCGCGACCGCTGCGGCAGCCTACGTGGCGGTGTGCGTCGTCGTGTACTTCGCGCAATCTCGCTTGGTTTGGTATCCGGGACCGCCGCCGGAAACGACGCCGCGGGAGAGCGGTCTCGCGTTCGAAGAATGGCGGCTCGCGACGGTCGACGGCGCGCTCGTCAACGCTTGGCGCATCCGCGCGCAAGACTCGCGCGGCGCGATCGTTTTCTGTCACGGCAACGCGGGCAACATGGCGTCGCGCATCGACAAGGCAGCGGCGCTTGCGGCCGGCGGTTTCGACGTCGTGCTCTTCGACTACCGCGGCTACGGCGCGAGCACCGGACGATTGAGCGAAGAAGGCACGTACCTCGACGCCGAAACCGTGTGGTCGAAGCTCGTCGAAGTCGGCTTCGCGCCCGAGCACATCGTCGTGTTCGGCGAATCGCTCGGCGGCGCTGTCGCGATCGAACTCGCTCGCCGCCGGCGCGTCGGAGCGCTCGTCGTCGAGGACACGTTCACGTCCCTCGCCGACATGGCCGCGCGCGTTTACCCGTGGCTGCCGGTGAGGTTGATCCTGCGCATCGAATACGCGTCGAAAGCGAAGGTCGGCGAGCTCGCGGTGCCGTGCCTCGTCATCCACAGTCGCGACGACGAATTGGTGCCCTTCGCGCAGGGTCGCGCCCTGTTCGAGGCTGCACGCGAGCCGAAGATCTTCCTCGAGACGACCGGGCCGCACAACGGGGCCGGTTTCACCGCTCGCGCGGAATGGCGCGCGACCGTGAACGATTTCTTGGGCGCGCATGCTGCGCGAAAATGACCGCGGGCCAAGTTCCGGTGTGACCGATCGCGGCGATCGGCGCAGCGCTGTACCCGGTGGATTTCACAGCGCTCGTTTCGCCGCTCGGTGTGATCACGGCCGGCTCGACGTGGAACTTCCAGTTCATCTACACCAATCCGAATTCGATCGGCTTCGGCGTGAACAGTTCGAATGCGTTGAGCATCACGTTCGCGCCCTGACACCACCCTGCGCCGGTAGCGGGCTGGACCCGGTGCCGGCGAATCGAGCGCAACAACAGGCGCCGACGACGCTACGCTCTCTGCGATGTCATCGTCGGCACTGTCGTTTCGCGGCGCAGAACACGGCTATCCCATCCGCTTCGGGTTCGCGCGCAGTTCGGTCTTGCGCGGTGTCGACTTGGATGTGGCACGTGGTGCGACGCTCGGCCTCGCGGGACCGAACGGATCGGGGAAGAGCACGCTCCTGCGACTCGCGGCCGGCATCGACGCGCCGACGCGCGGGAGTGTCACGGTGCTCGGCGGCAGCGCCGGTGATCCCGCGATCCGCGAGCGAGTCGGATATCTGCCGGAAGAGGCCGCTTTTCCGCGCGAACTCACCTGCCGCGGCGCACTGCGTTTGTTCGGCGCGCTCGCGGGAATGCCGCGGCGCGATGCGCATCGACGCAGCGACGAACTGCTCGCGATCGTCGGCCTCGCCGGTGATGCGACGCGCACGTTGTCGCGCTGCTCGCGCGGCATGCTGCGACGGTTCGGACTCGCGCAAGCGTGGCTCAGCGCGCCCGATCTGATCTTGCTCGACGAGCCGACTGCAGGACTCGACGCACTCGGATTCGACGTGCTGACGGAGCTCTTGAACGAGGCGCGAGCGCGTCACGCGGCCGTCGTGTTGGCTTCGCACGTGCTGTCGGATCTGTCGGAGCGCTGTGACGACGTCGCGATCCTGTGCGAGGGCCGCATCGTGCAACACGGGACGCCGAGTGCGGTGCTCGCGGGCACGACACTCATGGAAATCTATCGTCGCCACGCCGGCGCGCGTCGCTCGTGAACAATCCGCTCCAGATCCGCCTCGCCCTCCTCGCAGCGCGCCGTACGTCGAGCCTTTTCATCGTGCTCTGGGTCCTCGTCGTGCTCGGGTTCGCCGCCAACACACACGCCGAGCACGCTCCGCATTTCGGCTTCGCGCGCGAGCACGTGTGGGCCGCATTCCTGCTTGCCGTAGCACCTCTACTCGTGCTGCGCGCAGCGCAAAAAGTGCCGCCGATGCGGAGTGACGACGTGGCCTGGCTCGCGACGAAGAGCGCTTCGAACGCCACGATCGCACTTTCGACGTGGGCCGGAGTCTGCGCGCCGTGGATCCTCTCGACGAGCGTGTTCGCGTTCTTCGGCGACGTCGGAGCGCCCAGCGAAGAACAGTTGTCGGTCGCGACGGGAACTTTCGAAGTCCCGACGGGCAGTTGGGCGACGAGCGCGGCTCCGTTGCGCTGGACCGCCACGATTCCCCCCCCCGCCGAATTCGAATCGGGCACGTTCGAAATCGGCATCGGTTCGTCGATCGGATCTGCGACGCTCATCCTTGTGCAGCTCCGCGATGCACGGGACGAATGGAGACACGTGAGCGGAACACGCGTGGGTTCGCGCGGCGAAGTCAGCCTGCGTTTGCACCACGTCGACGCCGGTCCGCACGAACTCGAACTCGTGTGCGCCGATCCGGGTACTCGAGCCGTCGTGCTGTCTCCGTCGGGAACGTTGTGGAGGCGCGCAGCATCACGCTTCGACGTCGGCCTGAGCATCGGGCTGCGCCTCGTTCAGGCCGGTGCCGCGTGGCTCGCGCTCGCACTCTGCCTAGCCTGTTTCGTCGGCGGAACGACGGCCGCATGCACCGTTCTCGCGCTGTGGCTTCCGCCGTGGCTCTCCGATTGGCCGCCGTCGACGACGCGCTGGATCCCCGGCGGCGATCTGTTCGAAGCGCTCGCCATCGTCGGAGCAGGTCGCGCGCCGCAGATGCCGTCGCTGCACGCGTGGGTCGGAGCCGGCGTCGCCGTCACGTTCGCGCTCGTCGCGACCGCGTTCGCGCTGCGACGTTGGAGAGTGTCGCGATGACGCAGAAGCGCACACTCGCGCTCGTCTGTTTCGCTCTCGCCATCGCGATCGGCGCGTGGACTGCGAGGCGCGCGCCGACGCACTCGGAACGGTCGCTCGCCGAGCGCTTGCTCGGCCCGATCGCCGGACTCGCGGCCGCGGCGGAATGGGTGCGCGCCGACGCGGCGTGGGCGCACGGCCGCATCGATCTGTACGACGCGCGCGCCGAATTCGCGCTCGCACTGGCACCTCGGGATCCGAACGGTTGGGCGTACTACGCGCACCACTTGGTGTACGACCGCGCTTCGCCGCGGCGCGCACGCCTACTGGAAGAGCGCGAGGTCTGGGTGCGCGCCGGGCTCGCGGTGCTCGAGCGCGGCGAATCCGTGTGCCGCGAGCCCGGCCGACTCGCGTTCCGGCGTGCGATCGTGTTCCTCTCCCTGGCGCAGGTCGACGACGCCGAACGTCCGCTCCCCGTCACGCGACGGGAAGCCTGGACGTCCGCGGCCGAAGCGTTCGAGCGCGCGGCAAAACTGGGCGAACCGCTCGCTGCCGAGGCCGCCGCGGGCGCACGCGCCGAGGCCGAAGCACTGAAATGAACGAGCGCGCCTCTGGGTAGGTCGCGCGCGACCCGTTACGATCCATCTCGTGTACCTCTTCTTCGCCGGATACTTCGCGAGGTCCTTCGAGTACCTGCAACAGTGGTTCACCGAGTTCCACTATCTCGCGCCGTTCATCGTGCTCATGCTGTGCGGACTCGGCGCACCGCTGCCGGAAGAAGTCACGCTGATCGGTTGCGGCCTCTTGTGGCACAAGGGACTCGTAGAGTTCTTGCCGATCACGCTCGTCTGTTCAGCGGCGATCCTGCTCGGTGACTCGATCCCGTACTGGCTCGGGCGACACTATGGACTCGCGGCGCTGAAGACGAAATGGGTCGCGAAGGTGCTGCACCCGGAACGCTTCGCGAAGCTCGAGCGACGTTTCGAGGACAACAAGAACTGGTCGATTTTCACGTGCCGTTTCTTGCCGGGCCTGCGCATCCCGGGCTACTTCGTCGCAGGCACGCTGCGCATGAGCTACACGCGCTTCATCATCATCGACGGGCTCGGCGTGCTCTTGTCGGTGCCGACTTCGATCTACTTGGCGAAGATCGTGTTCGACCAGTTCGGCGATCAGATCGAGGAAGCGCAGAAGCGGGTCTCGCACTTCAACCACCTGCTGATCGGCGGGGCGGCTGTGCTCATCGTCGGCTTCTTCGTGTGGCGCTGGATCCGCAAGCGCCGCGCGGTCGCGACGCTCCCGAGCGACCCCACGCCGCCCCAGAGCGGGATTTGATCGCGACTTGACGGGAGCTCTCCCTAGACCTCGAAATCTCGGCTATCATCCGGCCGTCTTCGGGCGGTGATCGCGGCCGGCATCCGCGCACCTTCGAGAGCCCGACGATTCACTGACTCGATTCCATTCCGGAGCGTTCCCCATCGAACCGAAGCAATTGGCGGCAGCCGCCGCCTACCTGGCCGACCAAAAAAAAGGCGCCGACATCCGCGTCTTCGACGTTTCCGAACACATCAAGGTCGCCGATTACTTCGTGGTCGTGTCGGGCACTTCGCGGCCACACGTCAAGGCGCTTTACGACGAGATCCACGTGCGCTTGAAGGCGCTGGGCGAGCGCCACTCGAAAGCCGAAGGCGCGGATTTGGGCTGGTGGGTGCTGCTCGACTACGTCGACGTCGTCATCCACATCCTGCAGCCGGAAGCGCGCGAGTATTACGCGCTCGACGCCCTCTACCGCGAGTGTCCGCAAGTCGACTTCAGCAAGGTGACGCTGCCCGCCGGCATCGACGCGCCGTTGCGCATGGCCGAGTGAAGGTACCGAGCCAGGCTCGGGAGCGTCACGGCAAACCGAAGACGCGTTTCACACCGTCGCCGTGACCGATCAAGCGTCCGCCGCGCTCGAGATCGTGGAAAGCGCGGCGCGCGCGTTGGATGCCGATGTTGCGCGCTTTCGCGAACGCTTGGATTGTCGCGGCGCCGCCGGGATCGCGGCTCGAGCGATTGAACAACTCGACCCAGTCGAGCACCGAGCGCTGCAGCGGATCGACGCTTTTCGACTTGGTCTGAGCGCGAATCGAAGCGAGCGCGGCACCCGACGCGACGCGATTGCTCGAGCCGGCGCGCACGACGATCTCACGCGATTCATCATCGTGCACGACGGCGTGCGGACGCGCTGGCGACAGCGGCACCGAACACCACACGATCGGCAGCGCATCGATCTCGACACGTCCCAACTGCACGACGAGCGGCGGATCCAGGCGCACGCTCGCGATCGAGCGCAACGTTTCGAGCGTCTGACGCGGATGCGGCGCGCCGAGGACTTCACCGCGATCGCCGACGCCGATCAGCAGCAGTCCGCCGCGCGTGTTGGCGAACGCGCACAACGTCCGCGCCGTTTTCTCGTCGCGCGGCAGCCCGCGTTTGAACTCCGTGCTCTTGCCTTCACCCTCGAGGATGCGCGCGCGGATGTCTTCGGGAGTCGGTTGCATGCACGCCGCTCGCCATTCTTCGCTCGAGCGCCCGAGTACGCAATCTCCGGTGCACGCCGAATCTCTGTCGGTCTTTTTTCGTGATCGCGTCGCGCGGTGAGCCTAGCTTCTTGCCCGTGACGATCTGGTCGGAATGGAGTGACGAAGCGTTTCAGCGTGCACGCGAACGTCGTGCTCCCGTGCTGCTCTTCGTGCGCGCGGCTTGGTGCCGGTGGTGTCGCGAACTCGAGAGCACCGTGCTCGCCGATCCGCGCGTCGCGCGCGTTTTGGAAGAGCGCTTCGTGTGCATTCAAGTCGACAAGGATCGCCGGCCCGACATCGACGCGCGCTACAGCAAAGGTGGTTGGCCGACGCTGGCTTGGCTCGACGACGAAGCCGAGCTGCTGGCCGCCGACACGTATCTGGAGCCCGACGAAATGCTCGCGCGACTCGAATTGGTCGCCGACTACTACGCGAGGAATCGTGAGTCGATCAAGACGCGCATCGCCGAGATCGAACGCGAGCGCAAAGCGCCTCAGCCCGCGGCGCGCAATCGCGGTCGGCTCGGCCTCGAGATCGTCGAGCACGTCGCGCGCACGATCGTCGACACGGCGGATCCGATTCACGGCGGATGGGGTCGCGAACACAAATTTCCGCAAGCCGAAGCGATCGATTTCGCGCTGATCCGTTGGTCGCAAACGGGCGACAACGCGATGCTCCAACTCGCGACACGCACGCTGCGCGCGATGCAGGCGGGCGAAATCCACGACACGGTCGAGGGCGGTTTCTATCGCTATGCGACGCAGGCCGATTGGAGCGTCCCTCATCACGAAAAGATGCTCGACAGCAACGCTCAGCGGCTGTTCGCGTATCTCGAAGCGTGGCAAGTGTTGGGCGACGAGTCGTTTCGCGCGACGGCGCGCGGCATCCTGTCGTTCTTGTACGAGACGTTGCTCGATCCGAAGACGGGCACATTCAAAGGCAGTCAGGACGCGAATCCAGCGTACGCGCATTTGTCGACGCGGTCCGCTCGACGTGAATTCGGCTCACCGGCCTGCGACCCGACCGTGTTCACGAATTGGAATGCGATCACGGTGTCGGCGCTGTTCAAGTCGACCGCCGTGTTGGGCGAGCCGCGACATGCAGAGCAGGCGTTGAGGACGCTCGAATTCTTGCGCGCCGAAATGGTCGACGAGCGGCGCGGCGTCTACCACTATTGGGACGGCAATTATCACTTGCCCGGCATGCTGTCCGATCACGCTTACTTGTTGAGAGCGCTGATCGACGCCGCACAACACACTGGCGACGTGCGCTATCTGCATGATGCGCGCAAGATCGCCGACCTGTCGATCGAGCAATTGCACAGTGCGACCGGCGGCTTCTACGACATGGCTTACGACCCGAGTGCGCGCGGCGGGTTGAGACTGCGCAATCGCTCGATCCTCGAAAACGCGGTCATGGCCGAGGCTCTATTGCGTTTGTCGGCGCTGTTGCGCGTGGACGACTACGCCGATACCGCACGTGAAACGCTGGCTTCGTTTGCCGACGACTACAAACGCTACGGTCATTTCACCGCCGGCTATGCGCGTGCCGTGGATCTCCTGTTCCATTTGCCGATCCACGTGACGATCGTCGGTCCGCGCTCATCGGCTTTGGCCGTCGATCTGCAACGAGCTGCTTTGAAGCCTTATGTGGCCAGCCGCATCGTGCAGATCCTCGATCCGAGCGACGACGCCAGCCTGCTCGAACGCTCGGGGCTGCCGCATCCGAAGCCCGGTGAGTCCGCTCGCGCTTATGTCGCTCGCGGTCGCGAAAGTTATGCGGAAACGTCCGATCCCGCCCGTCTCGCCGCGTTGATGACGCGCGTCGAGCGGGGGGGCTGATCACTCGTGGCGCATCGCGACGGTCGGACGCATGAGCGCCGCTCGCAATGCCGGCCAGGTGCCTCCGACGAGGCCGAGCACCAAGGAATACCCCACCGCCCAAGACATGACCTGAGGCGTCACTTGGAAGGCGAACGCGACCTCGGTAAAGGTTTGGAAGTTCATCGTGCCGGTGTCGACACCGTTGATCGGCAGCGCGAGTAGACAGCCGACGGCTCCGCCCAAGAGTCCCAGCACCAAGGATTCAAACAGGAACGACAGGAAGATCGCGTACGGCCGGAAACCGAGCGCGAGCATGATCCCGATCTCGTGCGTGCGCGCCGCGAGTGCTGCGAACATCGTGTTCGTCGACGCGAACACCGCGCCGAAGCCCATGATGAACGCGAGCCCGACGCCCAAGCCGCGCAAGACGAACGACATCGCGGTCGTTTGCTTCGCGAAGTAGTCGCGCTCCGTCATGACCTGACACGGCACTTGCGGATCGTTTTCCATGCGCTCGGCCAGCGCAGCAATATCCGTCCCGGGGACGAGTTGCGCGATCACGCGGTTGAAGACGGGACGCTCCAACGCCTCCGACATCCGGTCGCGATCACCCCAGATCTCAGACTTGAACGGCCCATCGTGATCGAACACGCCGACGACGCGAAAGGGCGTCGTGTTCAATTGCAGGATGTCACCCGTCTTGCAGTTTTCGATGCGGTCGACGAGCTTGCTGCCGACGATCACCTCGTCCGTGCCGGGAGTGAAGCGTCGTCCGTCGATGATCGACAACTTGTCACCGATGATGTCGAACGTGCGCTGTTGGACGCCGCGGATCGGGACGTTCGTCTCACCGGCCTTGCCGATCTTGTCGCGGCGCACCGCGAGGTACATCTCGGCCGAAACCAGTGGCTCGCCGTCCGCCGGACGCTCGATCTCGGGCAACGTCTTCATCAGGATCGCAGCGCGCTCGCGGGTGAACACGCTGTCGCCTTCGTTCGTCGCACCTTGGCGCAGGAACACGATCACGTCGTCGCGTCCATTCTCGGTGAACAAGCGCTCGAAACCCTGCTGCAGCGCGAGCACTCCGCACAGAACGGCGACCGTCGCACCGATGCCGAGCACAGTGAGTAGCGTCGCCGAACGGCGCACCCACAGGCTCCTCAAGTTGTATGTCAGCGGAACGAGATTCATGTCCGGCTCCTATGCGGTTGCGCGCAACGCTTGGATGACGTGCATGGATTTGGCGCGGATCGCCGGCGCCAGGCCAGCGAGCAAACCGATCGCGAGCGTGACGACGACCGCCAGGATCAAAGTGCTTTCGGTCACCTCGTAACCGGGAAACATCGTGCCCAAGAATTTGGCCATGCCGGGCTCGAACAGCTTCGCCAATCCGATTCCCAGCGCGCCGCCGAGTCCGCACATGACGAGCGACTGCGCCATCAAGAGTCCGAACACCGTTCCATCGGGAAATCCGAGTGCTTTGAGCACGCCGACGTCGCGCACCTGTTCGCGCGCCGACATCAGCATCGTGTTCAACGCTGCGAGCAGGATCGCGATCATCACGCCCGTGCCGATCGAGTTCACGAAGAGCGGCACATTTCCGACCATCGACACGAATTGCGCTTGGAATTCGGCCTCGGTGGTCGTCTGCACGACTTGCGGGCCGTTCTCGTACATCGCGTCGATCTCGGACATCATCGCCGTCTGATCTACGCCGGGTGCGGTCCTCAGCACGAACAAACCGACGCCTTGCGGTCCGCTGGCCTCGCCGGTTTCGAGCGACTTGTCTAAGTACTGCGTGTGGAAGAAGAGCGTGTTCTCGTCGACGTTCTTGCGCTTCGAGCGGTAGAGCGCGGCGACTTTGAAGTCCCACGCCGCTCCGTCTGCCCGCGGAAAAAGGGTCGCGATGATCGGAACGGTGTCACCAACTTTGAATCCGTACTTGTCCGCGGTGACCTTGCCGATGATGCAAGAGCGCTGATCGGCGAGAAACTCCTGAGGCGTGCCCTCGACGATTTCGATCTCCGGGTACACGTCGAGCAGTGCGTCCGCGTCCGTCGCGAACTGCGCGAAGAAGTTGGAAGGATCCTGGTAGTAACCGCCGAACCAATTCCAGCGCACGCTGCGTTCGACGCCCTCGACCTTTTCGAGCTGCGCTTTGTAGGACTCGGGCAGGTACACGAAAAGGCTGACTTTCGACTGCACCACGAGCCGATTCGAAGCGGCCTCACGCACGCCGGCGTCCAATGCGACGACGAGCGAACGCAGCGCGCACAGCAGGAAGATCGCGATCGTGATCGACGCGACGGTCAGGAAGATCCGCACCGGATGCTTCAGGAGATTCTTGAAGACGAGGCGTGTGGGAAACATGGCTGCTCGCTTTCAGTGCGAGAGCGCCGGACGATTGTCCGCGAGCTCGCCCAAACGACCCTTGTCCATGTGCACGATCTTCTTCGCGCGGTTCGCCGCGGCAGGATCGTGCGTCACCATCAAGATCGTCTTGCCGTAGCTCTCGTTGAGCTTCGTCAACAGATCGAGCACTTCGCCTGCTGATTTGCGGTCCAAATCACCCGTCGGCTCGTCGGCCATGATCAACATCGGGTCGGTGACGATCGCACGCGCGATCGCGACGCGTTGTTCTTGTCCGCCCGAGAGTTGCGCCGGTCGGTGGTCGCGACGATCGGTCAAACCGACGAGTCCCAGCGCGACCTCCGCGTGCTTGCGTCGCTCGGCGCGCGACAGCTTCGTGAGCAGGAGCGGCAGTTCGACGTTTTCTTGCGCCGTGAGCACGGGGATCAAGTTGAAGCCTTGGAACACGAAGCCGACGTTCGACGAACGCCAACCGGCGAGTTCCGCGCCGCCCATGCTCGCGATGTCTTCGCCATTGACGACGATCTCGCCGGCCGATCCCTGATCGAGTCCACCGATCAGGTTGAGCAGCGTCGTCTTGCCCGAACCCGACGGCCCCATGAGCGCGTAAAAGCCGCCCTTTTCGATGTCCAGATCGAGCCGGTCGAGAACGGTCAGCACTTCACCGCCGCGCTCGTAGGTCTTGGTCACGCCACGCAATCGAATCAACGGTGCGGTCATCACGATCCCTTTCCAGCGCCTTCGCGGCGTACGCGATCTTCGTTCTTGAGATTGGCCGGCGGCGAAACGACGATTTCTTCGCCTGCTTTCAGCCCTTCGAGCACCGCAACGCGGCCGGCGCGTTCGATTCCGAGCTTGACGACGCGTTCGCGCACGCGGTCTTGTTCGAGCACGAACACGAACGTCGTTCCCTCGCGCCGTTGGATCGCGTCGCGCGAGACGAGCATCTTCGGATCGTCCTTTTGCACGGTCGCATTCTCTTCGGCGAAGACGACTCGCGTACCCATCTCGGGCCGCAACTTGTCGTCGCGATCGAGGAAGACGACGCGCACTTCGACGGTCGCCTTCGTGCGATTCGCGGTCGGCCAGATGCGATCGACGCGTCCGGCGTATGGCTTTTCTGGATAGGCGTCGAGATAGATGCGCGCGTCACCGCCCACCTTCACGCTGGCGATGCTCGTTTCTGAAACTTCGGCTTGCACTTCGAGCGTCGCGAAATCGACCATCGTCACGACGGACCCGCGCGCGTTCGAACCGCCTTGCGAGTTGGGGCTGACGACTTCGCCGACTTCGGCGTCCTTCAGTACGACGATGCCGTCGAAGGGAGCGCGCACCTCGGTCTTGTCGAGCGTTGCTTGCGCCAGTTCGCGCGCGGCCTCGGAGGACGTGATGCGCGCCTCGGTCTCTTTCACGGTACTTTTCGCTGCAAAAACGCGCGCTTCGCCTTCGATCACGGATTGCGCGGCGGCGTCCCGTCGAGCGCGCGACCATGCAATGCGCGACTTGCTGTCGTCCAGATCGCGCTGTGCTTTGTCGACGCGTTCGACCGAATCGACCTTGGTCTCGAGCAACTTGTTCGCGCGATCCAATGACAACTGCGAGAGCTTCAAGCCGGCTTCGAACTGCGCGATGTCGGCGTCGGCAGCGAGGACTTCCGACTTCAATGCGGCCATGCCCTTTTCGGCGGTCACGACGTCGGCCTCGGCGCGCGCTTTCGACGCATTCGCGACCGCAATTTCGGCTACGGCTTGTTTCACACCCGCCGCGTATTCATCCGAGTAGAGGCGCGCGACGACTTGGCCCTTCTTCACTACCGAGCCTTCTTCGACGTTCAACTCGACGATCCGGCCGGGCGTGTCGGCGGATAGAGCGGCTCGCGTGCGAGCGACGATGTAGCCGTTCGCAGACGTGCCTGTCGCAGCTGCTACAGCCGAAGCATTGCGCTCGACGACGCGCTCGACTTTGACGGCGGGCGTCGACAGATTGTCGAAGAACGCGCGCAATTGAGCGCGAAACACGAATCCGACCGCGACGAGGAGTGCGACTAAGATCAGTAGCTTGGTCCAGCCCGACATGCGCTTGCCCCGCGAGCGCGAAGGGCTCGGACCACGATCGATTTTCAACTGTTCGAGTTCCACGCAACGCCTTTCCACCGAGTTCGGAGGGCGACCATTCTATCCGCGCGATCGTCGCGTTTGCAGGCGTGATTCGCCCGCGAACTCAGCGCCCCTGCATGACCGGCAATATCGTCGTCTCGAGTCGTTGGAACAGTTGCGACGTCGCACGCACGTCGCGCAAACAGTACTCGCCGATGTCTTCGATCCGTCCTTGTCGATAGACGCGCGCGACTTGGCTGCCGTCGATCGAACCCTTGGGGCTCTCCACGTCGAAGCGGCGGCACCAATACTCGAGCGAATAGCTGTCGCGCACGGTGCCTTGGAAATTGAACACGTCCATCAAGTCGCAATGGTCCGCAATTTCCCAACGTTTCGGGATCAGATTGCGCGACGGCTTCACGCCGAGTTGCGCCGAGCGAATCGTGAGCATCGGTCCGTCGTACGTGCGGCCGTTGTACGACACGAGGCGCGGCATCGAACCCGACTTCGGCAAGCGTCCGACTTTCTCCCAGAACTTCTCCAGCACCGCGCGTTCGTCGCCGCGGAAGATCTTCGAGTTGGGCACTTTCTCCCAGTCGTGTTCCTCGCTCGCTTTGCCTTCGAGGAGGATCATCCCGCGATCCTCGCGCACGAGCCACATGCCGATCGCGACGATCTTGCCGAGTCCGGGGAAGAGCCCAGTTCGTTCTGGCACGGCCTCGCGATCCGCCTCGGCCTTGGCGCGCGAGAGCAAATACCCGCGCGTGATTTCGTCGACTTCCTCCCACGGGAAGCCGGCGACTTCGATGTCGAATGCGATTGTCTGTTGTTGCGTCATGGCCGTCGACGCGTGCTGCGTCTTCGGCGTGAGGTTAGCGTGTGACGCGCTCGCGCGCGACGTCGGTGCGCGCGAGCTTCGAACGATCGCGGAGCCCGCGCAGCACGATCCAACCGAACGCCAAGAGGATCGCTCCGAAGTTGCCGACGTCGCGGAATCCGTCCCATCCGCTCGTCCGCGGACCCAACGACGCACAGCCGCCACCTCCGCCTTTCTTCGACGATTGGTACACGAACGCGACGGGCGCGACGGTGGCTTGATTCGAAAACGCGTCCTTCACGATCACGCTCTTCGACCCGCTGCTCGAGGCCGGTGAGATCACGCGCAACGTGTTCGCGTCGATGAATTCGAAACCACTCGCGACCGAACCGCCCATGCCCGTGTCGGCGTCGGCACCGAAGACGACGTCGCACGTCGCGGTGAAATTCGCGCCGTGGATCATGACGACGCTGCCTCCCGCGTCCATGCCGGTCGCCGGGTCGATCGACGTCACGAGCGGATCGGGATCGGACCAGTACATGTAGAGAGCGCTCGCGAATTCGCCGAGTGGATTCTGCACCTCGACGGTGTACGGACCGCCGGGAACGCCGGGCGCGGTATTCACGACGAGCTTCGTGCTCGACACGAAGTCGCTGGACGTCTGTACGACTCCGTCGATCGTGACGACGCAACCGTCGACGAAATCGGCGCCGCGGATCGTGACCTGCGTGCCGCCCGACGACGAACCGGACGAAGGGAACACGCTCGTGATGCCGGGCTCGCTCTCGAACGTGAATCCGTTCGAGACACGGCCTTCGACGCCGGTCGCGTCGATGACGACGAGGTCAGTGGCTCCGTAGTCGCTCGGCCCGGTGACGAAGTGAAGCGTCGTGTCGTCTACGACGGTGCAGCCTCCGGCGACGCCTTCGACGTAGACGCGCGAACCGAGCACGACGCGCGCTCCGCGCCTGAAATTCAGGCCCGTGAGCGTGACGAGGTCGCCCCCGTGAATCGAACCGCGCGCAGGGTTCATGTTCGTGAGCGACGGATCCGTCGGCGTGATCTCGAGTGCTGCGACGAGCGTGCTGCGCTCCCCCGCAGCGTTCACGACCGTGACGTCGACGTGCCCGATCGTCTCGTCCTGAGGCACGGTGATCTGGAACGAAACCTGCGTCCAGCTCCACGAGATCGGCACGATCGTGACGCTCGAGTCGCTCGACTCGAGAGTCGAACCGGGCGCAAGTCCGGCACCGTGCAGCACGGCCGTGCGCGTCCGACCGATCAAACAACGCACAGGCAGATCGTCGCTCGTGCGCCCGAGCCCGAGCGAGGTGTCGGCCTGCACGTTGAGGTTGCCGACATTGCGCTCTGTCGTCGTGGGCAGATTGAAGGTGCCCAAACTCGTGGTTCGGAAGTTCGTGTGGATGTCGTGTGCGCTGCTCAAGTTGTGCGCGGAAACGGGCGCGTCGAGCGGCGTCGCGTACAGCGAGTAGTTGCCGACGGGCAGCCCGCGGATCGCGAAATAGCCTAGATTCGAGCTCAAAGTCGCTCCGTACGGGCGACCTAGACCGTCGAGCGCGATCACGTGTGCACCCTCGACGAAGTCGTCGTTCGGATAGCGCACGAAACCGCTCAACGTGCCGAACGCAGCACCCGGATATGCGGCGCGCATCCCGCACACGTCGTCTTGCGACAAGCTCCTGTGCAGGAGGATCGTAGGATCGACGTACGGGTACATCGTCGCGCCGGCCCAGCCCGAGTGATCGAGGCCGAGCAAGTGACCGATCTCGTGCGCGGCCACGTCCTGGATGTCGTACGCGCCGTAGTCGCCGTCCGTGGTGAACGAAAAATCGCGACCGTTGAAGAGCACGTCGGCGTCGCTGATCACACCGCTCGCCGTGAACCACACGGGCGTGATGGCGACGATGCCCGTGCCCGAGGGGAAGTAGCCCGACGATCCGGTCTCGTCGAAGAGGACGAGATGGATGTTGTCGTTCGGCCAATCGGTGCGCGCGCGCTGTGCCGGGCTCGAGTTCTCGACAAGGCGCGCCGCAGATCCGGAGGCCGAATTCCAGGCCGAGATCGCGTTCTGTATCGCAGTCATGTGACTGCCGTCGGTCACGTCGTCGGAGCCCTGTTGATTCACGACGATCGAGATGTTCGCCGGTTGGCCCCAACGCAATTCGTTGCCCGCCGATGTCGTCAGACGAATGTGCGCCGTCGACGAAAGCGAGAGCGCGACGACGCATGCGCCGGCGCAGAATACGCGCGTGGACGTCACTTCTTGGCTTCCTTGATGCGCTCTGCGCGCGCCGCTTCGACGCGCGCGATCGTGGCTGCGTACGGCAGAGTTCCCGTCCGCGGGCCGCTCGCGATCGGACGCCCGCCCGCGTCGACGAAGTCCAGGTCGGCGAGGTCGGTGACGAGCGTCTTCACGCCGTCCGTCGCCGTGCGCACGAGGAGTCGGCCTTGGGCCAAACCGATCGGAATGCGCTCGCCGCGTGGATTTTCGGCGGAAAGGAACAGCAGAGCGCTCTCGCCGACGGCCAGCGTCGGCATGCCGGGCAAGTGCAGGCCGCGCCCGTCCGGCAAGGTGCCCCCGGGAATGCGCACTGTCCGCCGCATCAAGTTGGGACCAGTGAACGTGCGCTCGACGGTCAGCGCATAGTCGGTTGCGATGCGACCCGTCGTATCGAGCGTCGCGCTCTTCGACGTGACACGCGCCTCGAGAGCGAGGTCGGATCGAGTCGCCAAGTCTTCGATGCTCATCTTGACGACCGTGCTCGCGTCGACGAGTTCGCGCGAGGCCAGAATGCCGACGAGCACGCAGACGAAAACGGCGACGAGCGCTCGTTGGGGACGCATCATGAAAGTCGTTCCGGGGAGGACGATGCGAGCAACGGGGAGCTGCTCACGGGGAAGTTCGATCATCGTGCTCCGAGGCGATCGTTCTTGAGATCGTGTCGCGAAGCTCGCGGACTGGAAATCTCTGCCGGATCAAGATTCCGTCAGTCGACGCACGAAGATGTTGTCGTCATGACGCAGAACACTTTCGTGCTCCCCGAATCGTTCGCAATTCCGACGATGCCCGCCGTCGCGGCCCGCATCTCGAAAATGCTTCAGGATCCAAACGTCGGCCTGAAGGAGGTCGCACAGGTCGTCGCGCAAGACGCGCCACTTGCAGCAAAGGTTCTGAAGATCGCGAACAGCTCGTTCTACGGCCTGAGCGAGCGCTGCATATCGACGCAGCAGGCGGCCGCAATACTGGGCGTGCGCGTGCTCAGGACCGTAGTTTTGCAAGCCGCCGTCATGAAGCAGTTCGAGCATTTGAAGGGCGCGGGCATCGACTTGAACGAGATCTGGCGCCACTCGGTCGTGACGGCGCAAGCGTGCTCGTACGTGGTGCAGCGTGCGCAGAAGCGCGTCGGGATCACGAACGACGAGGCGTACACCTGTGGGTTGCTGCACGATCTCGGCGAAGTCGTGATGATCGACAACTTGAAAGATTTCTACGTCAAGTTCTGGGTGCGCGCCCGGGCCGACAGTGCGCCGCTCTTCATGGCTGAACAACACGCCCTCGGATTCACGCATGCCGACGTCGGCGGCCGAGTCGCGACGCAGTGGGGACTTCCGCATCAAGTCGTGCGAGCAATCAGCCTGCACCACGTCGCGGACGTGGACGCCACGACAGAGCCGGTCGCGGCGATCATTTCGCGCGTGAATACGATCGTCGAGCGCGTGGCGGTCGGCAACAAAGCCGGCGCGGCAGGCGTGTTCGCGGGTGCGGCGGGCGCCGTCCTCGGCATCACCCCGGATGTCGAATCCGCGACGATCGATTTCGTCTCGGACGCGCTGCAAAACGTCGAACTTTGACGGCAACGGGCGATTCGGCGCAATTCCTCGCGGCCCTGGTTCGCCTGCCCCGAGGACGTGGGATAGCCTTTTTTCGAGTTCGCCCAAACGACCTCGTCCCCACGAAACGCCTCCGATGAACCCCGAAGATCTCGTACGCGCGCTCTGCAATCGCCATGGCCTGCCCGAAGCAGCCGGCGCGCCGTACCTCGATCTCGTCACGAAGGCGTTGACGGCGTCGAACGAGGTGCGTGATCGGATCCTGAAAATGGTCGACGCGGGGTTGTCCGAGCGCGCGAAAGCGGGAGCCGTGCACAGGCGCGCACTTACCGAATCCGAGCGCGAAGTATTGATGGCCGTGGCGCGCGTGCTGCACACGTGGACGCCGTCGGGATCGATGCTGGATCTGGGTTCGACGCTGGGGCAGTTGGGGCAGGAGCCCGAAGCGGCTTAGTCGGCTGCCCTCGCGCGGCAGCGTGTGAACCGAGCCCGCATCGAGCGCTCGATCATTTGGGTTTCTTCTCGGCGAGCTCGAGCGCGAGCGGCGCACTCGTGCCGTCGTCTTTCACCACGAGTTCGGACTCGGCGCGACCGAGCACTTCGTGCCACACCTTCAGCTTGTAGGTGCCCGGCTTCAGGCCTTCGATCGAGAACGAACCGTCCGGCTTCGTGAGCGCCGCGAACGGCGTGTCGACGACGAGCAGCACACCGCTCATCCACGGATGGTAGTCGCAACCGATCGTCACTTTGTCCGCGTGGGCGAAGACGTATTCCTTCTCGGCCCCCGCCGCCACCGTGTCGTTCGAACTGTCGTTCCTCTGCGAGTAGACGTGCACGTTGTGCACGACGGTGTCACTGTTCTTGAACACGACTTTCGAGCCGGCGGGCACGATCGTGCAGTGCGGCTCGAAGACGCACGAACGTTGATCGACGACGATCGGCGTCTTCGACGGTTCGCATTTCACGTCCGGCACTTGCACCGTGACGAGCACGTTCGCGATGCCGCCTTTCTCGTCGATGACGAGGCGCGGATCCCTGGCGTCGACACTCTTGCCCTCCGGACAGCACCCCTTGGTCTGCTCGGGCGTCGCCGGGAGCAGCTTGCGCTCGGGGAGCTTGCCATCGAACGTCACTTTGCCCGTGACGAGCGGCTTCGCCGGCGGAGCGACAGGTTTGTCTTCGAACGTGAATGCTGCAACACAAACGAGAAGCGTGGCGACGGCGATGTTCATGCGATTAGAGCGGAAAATCCGAGAGGTGAGCGGTCTTCGGCAGCTTGCCGACGAGCGGTGACACGTAGTCGAGGAACGCGGGCGCGATGTCGTTCGCTCCCAGGATGAACTGTTCCTCGAGCCGGCGCGTGTTCTTCGCGACGCGCGACAGTTCGATCACGTCGTACGCAACTTCGTATTCCTTCTTGGCCTTGCGTCGGATCGCGATCGAACCGCTCTGCTGTTTCGATTTGATCGCAGCCTGAGCTGCGGCGCGACCGACTTCACGCGCTTCCGCCGCGTCGACATCCGACGCGAGCCCGGCGAAACAGCGCTGCAAGTATCCGAACGTGTCGGCGCGCACGCGCAACTTCGAACCGAGCTTCGCTTTGATCTCCGCTGCGAGGAAATCGCCGAGCGCGCCCGTCCCCGACAACTGCGCGTTGCCGTGACTGTCCTTCTCGCCTTCGACGACGAGTTGAGCTCCGCCTTTGGCGTGGATGCCCTCCGAAACGGCCACGATGCAGCGACCGAGGCGCTTGTACGAGCGCTCGACGTCGGCCAGGAAATCGTCCATCACGAAATCGCGCTCGGGCACGTACACGAGATGCGGTCCGTCGCCCTCGTGACGGCGCGCCAAGACGCTCGCGGCCGTCAACCAACCTGCGTTGCGCCCCATGATCACGTCGATCTTGATTCCCGGCAGAGAACGGTTGTCCTCGTTGTCGCCCATCATCGCGTGCGCGACGAACTTCGCCGCCGAGCCGTAACCGGGGCAGTGATCGGTGACGAGCAAGTCGTTGTCGATCGTCTTCGGCACATGGAAGAGATGCAGCTCCCACCCTTTTTCGCGCGCCATCTCGTCGAGCAGGTGAGCGGTCTCGGCCGAGTCGTTACCGCCGATGTAGAAGAACGCATGCACGTCGAGCGCTTCGATCTTGTGCAGGATTTCGCGACATTCGTCGGCCGTCGGCTTCTTGCGGATCGAGCGCAGCGCCGAGCTCGGCGTCTTCGCCACGGCTGCGAGTGTCTTCGGTTTCTCGCGTCCGAGGTCGACGAGATTGCCGGTGAGAATGCCCTGGATGCCGTGCACGGCCCCGAGGATGCGATCGATCTGCGCGCTCTCGCGGCACGTCTCGACGATGCCGACGAGGCTTTGGTTGATGACGGCGGTCGGGCCGCCGGATTGGCCGATCAAGACGTTGCCGAGACGGGATTTGGGCATGGATGGAGGTCGCTGTGGGGACGCGGAGCGGGAGCGCGAGCTTAGCGCGCGGAAGGCTTGCAGGGCACCGCTCTCGCCTCTATGCTTCCGCGCTCAAAACCTCACTCAGGTGCCCCGGTGGCGGAATTGGCAGACGCGCAGGCTTGAGGTGCCTGTGGGCTAAACACCCTTGCTGGTTCGACCCCAGTCCGGGGCACCATCTATCGAACGTTCGACGCCCGTCGGCGGCTGTGACCAGCCGTCGACGGGCGTCGAACGTTCGCGCAGGGACTATTGCTCCGCCGGCGTGAGCGGCGCCACCACACGAATCGACAGATCGAACGATCGCGGATCGAGCGACAACACCCCCACCAGTCCCGTCAACTGCTCCAAGTAGGTGATGAATCTCTCCTGCTTGGCCATGAACGCCGGCACTTGTTCCGAGCGCAATTTCTTCTCCATCGCGTCGATTTTCGGATCGACGATCGCATCGAGTTCGAGCTGTCGCTCCGGCGTCAGCGCGCCACGTTTCTCGCCGGGGAACTGCTCGCGCAGGACTTGATCCTCGAGCCGCGAGCGTTCGCTCTTCCAGTCGATGTTGGCGAACACCGCACTCCGCGCATCGTCCGCCGCGCGCGCGCGCAAGATCGGCGCGAGAGTCACCGGATTCAGCCACGCGAACACGTTGCCTTGCGCGAGCGCCGACTGCGTCAGGCCTTGGAACATGCTGTTTTCCGACAAGCGCGGGTACTTCGTGCCTCCCTGCGTGCTCGTTTTCAGGATGTGGCCGAGCATGCCCAGGCTGTTCGTCACGATCGTCAGATCGTGCGCGTTCGAGGTCGCGATCACGCCCGTGCCGTCGACGAATTCCGACCAGAACTCGCGCGTCTCGAAACCGGCTTCCATGTTGCTGAAGTATCCGAGTTCGCCTTCTTTGCGACCCTTGAGCCCGAACAACTGCCCGTTCTGCCCGATCACTTCGCGAAAGCGCACGATCGCTTCGACGTCCTTCGACCAGAACACTGCGGCAATCGCGGGCACCGGCACGTCGTTGTGCGGCGGACCGTTCTTGTCCGGCGGATAATCGTTCGGACGGATGATGATGACCGCGCGGTCTTTCAGCGCTCCCTCGATCTCCGTGATGACCGATTCGAGCGTCGGATACTTGCGCGTCTGGCGGAATTGATCTTCGACGTTGCGCCGTAAATCGGCCTCGGACGCGGCGAGCAACGAGCGGATCGTGTCGCCCAAATCCCCACGGAAATACGCGAACAGCGCCGTATCCGCCGGCGCCATCTGGGCCGCTTGGAACAAGAGCTCGTTCTGGTCGAAGTGGCGCGAGCGATAGAACTTCTGCATCTCCGGCGTGATCGTTTCGCTGGCGAATTCGCCGTGGAGATCGACCGTCAGACCTTCGTCGATGCCGATGACGCCGGCGACGTTCTTCACCGACGGCAGCTGGAACAATCGACCGAAGAACGCCGGCGAAAACTCCTGTGAGGCCGGATTCGGCAACTGCCCGCGCACACCCAAATTCTCGAGCAGCTTGCGCACGTTGACCCACACTTCGAACTCGCGCCGTTCCTTCGAGCGCGTCGCATTCTGGATATGGTCCAAGTACATCGCGCTCTGGAAGAACGAGTCGGCGTACGTGCGTGATTCGAGCTCGTGCACGGCCTTCGCCAGCTCCATCTTCGTCGCGACGACGACGACGTCCTTCTTGCGCGTGACGAAGAGCTCGCGTGGCAATTGTCCGCCCGACAACGCGACGATCTCGCCCGTGACGACGGCTTTGAGGCCCTGTTTCTCGAGCCCCAGCCACGACGGATGCAACGCGGCCGCAGCGGCCAATTTTCCGGCCCAATTCGCTCGTCCGTACGCGGCCCAATCGGAACGCGCGAGATCGTTGCCTTTGAAGTAACCGGCGAGGACGAGGTTCTCCCCGCCGAACAGTTCCAGCGGCTGCATTCCGAGCGGAATCTGCTCCAGCGCAGCCTTCAGTTGCGCGAGGCTCTCGTCGATCTTCATCTCGCGCGCGAGTTCGGCGTACTCCGGCGATCCGATCCACGTCTGCCAGCCCTTCGTCTTCTCCAACTCGTCCATCACGGCCAGACGCGGAAACGTTTCGAACGCCTCACCCAATTGAGTTCGCGACACGAAGAAATCGACGTCCCGAGGCACCAGCGCACCCGGCGGGACCTTCAGCGAGCCCTCCATCGGGTTGTAGAAGGCGGTCGTGAAAGCCAGGTACCCCGCGACGGCGAGGATGGCCAAGACGATCAACGTGATGCGCAGAAAACGAGACTTCAGGTTCATGGCGGATGGGATCCTACCGAACGCCGCTCCGACCACGATCTTCCGTCGAGCTTGAAGTCACGCGCACATCCGCGAGAATTGCACCCATGCGCTTGAACAAGAGAGTCGACGCGATCGCCCTTTCGACCACCCTCGCCCTCGACGCTCGCGCGAAGGACTTGGCTGCGTCTGGGCGCGACGTCATCAACATGGCGGTCGGCGAACCGGACGCGAACGCGCCCGAGGCCGTTCAAGTCGCTGCCGAACGCGCCGTGCGCGGCGGAAAAGTGCGCTACACGCCGGCTGAAGGCACGCAGTCGTTGCGC
>JAWXBU010000104.1:0-10065 GCA_034440255.1 Planctomycetota bacterium
ATTCCTGACAGGTGAGTGGCGGAGTACCGCCATTCACCTGCCAGGAATTCTGTCAAGAGAAGAAAAGGGGCGTGGCGACCAAGTGTGCTGGCCCAGCGACAAAGTGCGACTCGATGTCGGAATGGAACGTCAGTTCCGGTGAGGCTGGGCGTGGCGACGGAGTGTGCCGAGTTGCTCGGCATGGGAACTTCAGTTCCGAGGAAGCTGGGCGTGGTGACCAAGTGTGCTGGCCCAGCGACAAAGTGCGCTCGAGCGTCTGCCTAGGCTCCTCGTTTTGATGACGCGTGCCCGTTTCTGAGTCGAAAACAGAAGCACCCGTTGGACCCAGATTCGCTCAGCTATCTGAACTCTCGTGCGCATGCGAACTCAGGCTCTACAGCCATTCGCTCGATGAATGCGTGAGCGACTGCACGCTCGTCGGATACAAACTCTCGTCCCCCATGCCCCTCCTCGACGCCCTCCTCGCGCTACAACCGCTTCATGATCTGCCGCGCACCGGTTGGATTTTGCGCGGGATCAAGGACCCTGAATCTGTCGGCGATCACGTGTTGTCGACTGCATTTCTCGTGCTGACACTCGGTCCCCGTGTCGATCCGGCGATCGACGTCGAACGCGCGCTCGCCATGGCCGTGCTGCACGACGTACCCGAAGCACTCACGGGCGATCTACCGCGCAGCGCGTCCGAACTCTTGCCGAAAGGTGTCAAACACGCGGCCGAGGACCTCGCAGCATCTCGCTTGATTGCGCCGTTGTCAGGCCTCGCACTCGAACGATGGCAGGAGTACCGCGCTCAATCGACACGCGAAGCGCGGTTCGCACGCACATGCGATCGACTGCAACTGGGGCTGCGCTTGGTCGCGTACGTCCGCGCCGGTCACCGAGGGCTCGACGAGTTCCGCACCACAGTTGCCGAAGTCGACTGCACCGAATTCCCCGCCGCCACCGCTTTCAAATCCGAGATTTTGGCGGCCCTCTGAACTAGGCACGCGAACGGCGCTCCAGCGGTGTGTACCTTTTCGCCGTGACGGAGAGCCCCCGATCGTTTTGGCGTTGGACCGTCATCGTGCCGCTTGCGACGCTCGCTGCATTCGGTGTGGGCATCGTGATGAAGCGCGTGTCGCGACCGGTCGAGCGGCCACTCGACGTGACGCCTCCGCCGGAAGCACAACTGCCCGGCATCGTATTGCCGCCGCGCGCGCGAACATTGAGCGGCAGCGTCGTCACATCGGACGGTTCCGGCGTTGCCGACGCACTCGTCTCGACAATCGCGGCCGACGAACCGCATTGGACATACACCGATGCGGCGGGCGCCTTCGTGCTCGCCGGGCTCGGACGCGGACCGTGGACGATCACGGTGACTGCGACGGCGCACTTGCCGTTTTCGACGACGGTCGCCGACGACGCGACTGCAGCTGTGTTGAAGTTGCCGGACGCGCCGCGCACCTATCCGACGCTCGCGAAACGTGAGCTCGCGCCGCTCACGGGAAGCGTCAGCGCTCGCGCCGGAATCACACTCGCCGGCGCAGAATTGCTGCTCATGCCGACCGCGCCTTTGGAGACCATCGACGCACCCTACCCGCGTCGAGTTCAGTGTGATTCGAGCGGCAAATTCGAGCTCTCTGATCTGCAGCTCGGCGAGTACACGGTCGTCCTGTTGCCCGAGTGGGCGTCGAGCGGAACGTGGCCGGACCTGTCGCGCGCATCAGACGCACCGGCGCGCGTTTGGACGCATTCGAAGAACGGTGGCGGTGCGCTCTCCATCGATTGCATCGCCGGCGCCGTGCGTGGAATCGTGGCGGACGGCGAACAGAATCCGCTCGCCGGAGCGCTCGTCCTCGTCGCGAGCGAAGCGCAGAACGAGAACGTCTGGCCGCCGGTCACGGCCGACGCGAAGGGCATGTTCATGGTCGGCGATCTGCCACCGGGACGTTACGTCGTGTCGGTACGCGCGGGTTCGGGATCGCATCAACTGATCGCGACCGTGCGTGCGAAAGAAACGACTGATCTTGCTCTGCCACCTTTCGTCGTGGAGCGGCCGCGATGACGACAATCGCACCCGATCGATCGGATTTGTTCGCGCTCGTGCGCTGTCCGCGTTGTCGCGGCGAACTTGGATCCGTTGCAACGACGCTACGCTGTACCGCGTGCAGCGTCGACTATCCGCTCGTCGACGGTGTGCCAGTCCTGATCGACGAGAAGTCCAGCGTCTTCAAACACGCGGATTTCACGAGAAAAGGAGACACTTTCTTCGACAAGGAGCCGCTCCTGCGTCGCCTGATCTACGGCGCGCTTCCGGGTCTGAGCACGAATCGCGTCGCACCGTCGAACTACCGGAGGTTCGCAGCACTACTGAAGGAAACGTCGCCTCGTCCGCGCGTCCTGATTCTCGGTGGGAGCATCCTCGGCGAAGGCATGCAGGAGTTTCGCGCGCGCACGGACATCGATTTCGTCGACAGCGACGTCGCGTTCGGCCCGCTGACGAAGCTCGTGTGCGATGCGCACGACTTGCCCTTCGCAGACGCGAGCATCGACGGCGTGATCGCGCAAGCCGTGTTGGAACACGTCGCCGATCCCTATCGCGTCACGTCCGAGATCCACCGCGTACTGAAGCCGCGCGGGCTCGTGTACGCCGAGACGCCGTTCCTCCAGCCGGCACATTCGACGCCGTACGATTTCCATCGCTTCACCCACGTCGGCTATCGGCGCGTGTTCCGTGCGTTCGATTTGATCGAGATGGGTCCCGTCGGCGGACCGGGACAAGCGCTCGGTCACCAGTGGGAGAATTTCTTGTTGTCGTGGTTCACCGCGCGACCGATGCGCGCGGCGATGCTGATCGTCGCGCGACTGTCAGGGTTTTGGTGCAAGTACTTCGATCGCTTGTTGAACAGGCGACATCAGGCGATGCACGGGGCATTTGGATTGTTCGCACTGGCGCGGCGCGCGGACAGGGTACTCACTGATGGGGAGGTCGTGGAGGAGTGCCGCAAGTACGACTGACCCGGATACTGGTCCCCTTGGCTGGAGGTTCCTCAGCGGGGCGTCACCCGCCACTCGAAGAATTCCCGGGGGCTGAACTTCCGCTTCAACACGCCGAGCACCTGCGCCGAACTCACGTCTCGCGACTTGTTCGTGAAGCCGCGGATGTAGTTGCGGTACGCCACCCAGATCCACGCATGGAGCGTAAGCCGGTCACGCAACTTGCTAGCCCCCCAGGTTCGTCGCACGAGTCGCGACACCCCGTCTCGCAGCATCATCAGCGTGTGATTGATCGGGAACAGCGGGTTCTTCGATGATCGTTCAGCTGTCCCAGGATGCCTCGCGTGCGTGCAGGGAGTCTGAATCAGCTCCGCGACGAGCGTGCGGTAGCTCGATTTCTGATCGGACGAGATGACCACGTGTCGATCCGTCGGCAACACGTCGACCAGGATGCTCAGGCACCGTTTCACCGCCTCCCGCGAGCCCGAAAGACGCGGGCCTCCTTCCTCCTTCTCCAGTTCGAGAGCGCGCACTCGATCACGCTCTTTCAGGTTGCCGCGCGGTGGGAGCGGGGCGGTCTCCAAGTGCACGACGAAGCGACTTTTGAGCTCGATCAGCACCGGCATGGTCACGGGCTTGAGGCGTCGCGAATGCTCGTAGGTCTCGAGTTCGTCGAACTGGAAACTGCCCGGCAGCCCACCTGCTGCCTTCGTTCGCGTGAGAAGTTCCTTGTGAAAGTCACGCGCATGCGTCGCGAGCAGATGGATGCGTCTCGATACTGCTTTGCGATTGCAGCCGAAGATTCGCGCAGTCTGGCGATGTGTTATTTTCGAGACGAGCGCGTTGAAGATGTCGAAGGTCAGGCTCGGCTTGTGCAGTCGGTAGTCGACTCGAAAGGACTGAACGGAAAACGATCGGTTGCACGCGAGGCACAAGTAACGCTGCACGAGCCTGCCGTCGCAATGCCGCCGGAAGAAGCCGCGGTACTGCCAGGTGAAAGTTCCTCCTGGAACTGATGCGGCGCACTTGACGCGCGGACAGTGAGGTGGAACGAAAGCGTGAGTGCCCTTCGGAAAGGGTTGCTCGAGATCCATGGCGAATGCTCCGAACGAGGGGGTTGATCGACGAGCACGACAGGCCCGTCCATAGAACTCGACGTTCGGATCGCGGATCGGTTGCGGAAAAAATGCGATGAACCGCGCGGTCGCCTCCAGTCAAGGGGACCAGTATCCTCCGTTCAACATGAACCGGACCCTCGCTCTGTTCGTGGCCCTCGTCACTCTGGTCGCGCACACCCTCGCCATCCACAGCGACGTCGACGGCACGTTCGCATTCCCCTACGACCAGGCCTACGCGGGTTTCCGTCTGGCGCGTAACCTCGTCTTCGAAGGCCAAATGACCTGGAATCCAGGCATGTCGGCGTTCGAGAGCGCGCCTTCGATGTTGTGGGTGCTCGTGTGCGCGCTGGGCGAGCGCATCGTGCCTTGGTTGCACGTGTCGTTGAACACGTTCATTCAGACCATCGGCTTCGGTTGCATGCTGCTCGTCGTCGCTTACTCGGGGCGCTTTCGTTCTGACCGCATCGCGAGCCTACTCGCACCCGGGCTCCTCGCGACCAGCGGGTGCGTTGCGGCGGCGGCGGCGAACGGCATCGAGACGGCGCTCTTCACGTTGTTCGCATTGGCCGCGTTCCTCGCGCTCGAGCGCGGGTATCCGTGGCGGCTCGGCATCGCACTGTCCTTACTCGTGCTCACTCGACCGGACGGAATCGTGATCGGTTTCGCGCTATTCGCATTGCGCTTGTTCGGCAAACCGAACGACGACGAGGGCGAGCGACCGACCATTCCGCTCGGCGCTTTCGTGCTGCCGACGCTGGTCTTCGCGGTGACGCTCGTCGTCCGCTGGCGCATCACGGGTTTCGTGTTGCCTCCGATCGCGAGCGTCTACCTCGCGCCGCACGAAGGCCAATGGCAATCGGGCGTGCTCGACTTGCGCGATTTCATGCTCGAGTCGGTCAGCCCACTCTTGCTCGTCGTGCCGGCTTGGTACTTGGTGCGCGGATCGCTGTCGCGAACGGGAGCGCACGCCGTCTTCGTCGCGCTCGTCTGGACAGTGGCGATCGGAATGCGTGGCCGCGGACAATTGCCGCTGCACGAGTCGATGGTTCCGGCATTGCCGTTCGTCTTCCTCGGCGTGCAAGAAGGTTTGATCAACGCTCTCGACAGCATCTCGCGTTGGAAGCGCCGCGTCGCGATCGGCGCCGTCATCGTGTGTTCGACGGCGTCAGTGCTGGCGAGCATGTCGCCAGGTGACCTCGGCCCAATTCCTTTCGGGCGCATTCACCGCGCTTGGATGAAGCCGACGGAAACAGCGAAATTCGACGCAGAAATGCCTCTCGGACGCCTCGGGCTCGCCGACGAAATCGCGCGCACGGGTCGGCTCCGTCACGCTGGATTGTTCTTCCGCGACAAGGTCGAAGCGGGAGCGCGCATCCTGACTCCGTGGCCAGGCGCGATCGGATACTTGTCGCGTCAACCGGTGTACGACGTCCTCGGTCGCACCGATCCGCTCGAGCCGCTCGACCGTCCGCGCACATGGAGTCGCCGCGAGCGCGCCGACATCGTGGCGTTGCTTGCTGGAGAGTACGACTACATCGTTCCGCGTTCGCGACTCGCGCTCGAGCCGCTGACGAGAGCCCAAATGGCCAGCGAGTGGCTGGTCGGACTCGACGAACACCCGAGCGATCTCGAGCGACTCGCGCAGATCGACGCGGCCCTTGCGGCCTACGAGCTGATCACCGTCCCGATCCATGAATTCGTCCTGCGCGGCCAGCCCCGCGTCACGGCGCCGTTCCATCTGCTGCGGGCGCGGCGCTTGGACTTGGCGCCGCGTATCGAAATGCGCCAAGAGGGCGGCTTCTTTCGCGTCGTGCTCTTCCACAAGAGTCATCCGCAGCTCGCCGACTTGCACGTCTCGCTCGTAACCGCGGACGACCGCATCGTCAGCCTGCGTCCGACTTGCGAAGCGAGCGACTCTCCTGATGTCGACGCACGCACCGGCGTTCTGCTCTACGACACCGGCTCGCGCGGCGTCGAACTCGTGCGCGGCAGATTCCCAAAAGCGCCGGAAGGCACGACCTGGAAGGAGCTGCGCGCCGTGTTGCGCAATCCAGGATCGCGCGGCAACGATCCGTTCGCGCTCGTCAGCTCCGAATTGCGCACGCGGATCGAGTGAACTGCGTTCAGCGTTGACCGCGGTTCACTTGATGCCGTGATACTTGAGCTTGCGGTAGAGCGTGCTCTTACCGACGCCGAGCAATTTGGCGGCTGCGATCTTGTCGCCGTCGGATTCTTCGATCGCGCGCAGCAGGGCGCGCTTCTCGTAGTTGTCCAGGCTCAGCGGTTCGGCATCCAGCCCATCGCCCGAACGTGAACCGCTGGGTTGCGCCATGAACGGTCGCGGACGCAGTTCGATGCCGTGACCATCGTGGACCGCGTGAGTACCTTCGACACCGCGACCGTGCCCGCGCTTCGTCGGGATGATCTCGTCCGATCCGCCGCCGGCGTCTCGTAAGGCGCGCGGCATGTTCTCCGTGTGCAGCACCCCGTCGACCGCGAGCTCGCACGCTGCGTGAATGACGCCTTCGAGTTCGGCGACGCTGCCCGGCCAGTCGTGACGCCGCAACAAGTCGAACACTTCGTCGTCGATCGCGCGCACGCCGTGGACGCCGCCGAAGCGGTCGACGAAGTGTCGAGCGAGAACGTCGATGTCGTCGATGCGTTCGTTGAGCGATGGCACGCGCAATCCGTGCGCAGCGATGCGTTCGTAGAGTTCGCTTTGGAACGTCCCGCGCCGCACCAGGTCTTCCAAGGGCACGCTCGACGACGCGATCAGGCGCAGGTCGATGCGCTCGGCGCGTTGCGCTCCCTTGCGCTGCACGGAGCCCGAATCGATGAAGCGCAGGACGCGCGACTGCAATTCGGCAGGCAAATCACTGATGTTTTCGAGGAACAGCGTCCCGTCCTGCGCCATGTGGAAAGCGCCCGGACGATCGTGACTGCCGGTCGCAGTCGCTCCCTTGGCCGCACCGAACAATTCGACCTCGAGCGCGTCCGCCGACCGCGCCGAGCAACGCGCGTGCACGAAAGCGCCGCTGGCGTTGCCGCCGAAATGCAGGATGCGCGCCACTCGATCGAGCCCGGACGCGCGCTCACCGAAGAGCAACACCGGTTCTTGATGGCGTGCCGCAGCACGTACATGATTTTGCAGCGCGACGACCGCTGCACTCGTTCCGACGAGCGATTCGACGCGATAGACCTCGCGAGCGGCTTCGACCAGCGCGCCGAGTTCGCTGCGCGGAATGGTCGGTTCGGGCACCTTCAACAACTCGGAGGCGAGTCGGCGCTTGCCCGAATCTTGGAACATCACGACGCGCAAGAGGCTCTTCTCCTGCCCCGGCTGCACGAGCAGCGGGATGACCACCGCGTGCATCGAGCGCGGCAAGCGCCCTTTCTTCGGCGGCAGATCGAAGCGGAATCCTTCGCGCGGTTCGATGCGCGCGTCGCGAGCAAATGCTTCGAGCCCCGACGACGGCGCGAGATCGCCGAGGTGCATTCCCTCGAGTCGTCGACCGAGCAGCTCGCACGCGCCGCGATCGGCGAAGCGCACGGTGCCTTCCGAATCGACGACGACGACGCCGTCAGGGCGACCGGCCGCGATCTCGCGCAGCACGGCAGCGTGATCGCTGGCATCTCGGCTGGCGTCGTGATCGGCGGACCGCGGACGTTCCTCTGCATGCAATTTGCGCACGGTCTCGTGCAGCGAATGAACTTCGCGTGAGAGCTCTTCTAGGCGCTTTTTTCCGCGCAAATGCACGCGCAGCACCATGTCGAGCGCGGGCAAATCCGGTTTCGTCACGTACGCGTCGCAACCCGCTTCGAATGCGCGCGCCGGATCGTCGTGAGCCGTACCGGCGTCGTTGAAGAGCACGACCGGCACATGCGCGCGCTCCGGCATCCCCTTCAATCGTCGACACACCTCGTAACCGTCGACACCTTTGCCGAGGCGCGCTGCGACGAGGAAGGCGTCGTAACCTTGCGCGCGCGCTTCGACGAGTCCTTTGGCGCCGCTGTCGACGAGCACGGCTTCATGACCGTTCTCGACCAGACGGCTCTTCAGGATCAGTCGATGACCGGAGTCATCGTCGATCACGAGAATTCGACTCATGCGGAGGGGGGGGCGAGTGGAGTTCGTTGCGTTCGGGATCGCCGAGTTCGCGCTCCGTGCGCGCAGCGTTCCAAAAGCGGGAACGTCGCGGTGCGTTTCGAAACGTGCTCGACGCGCGCGACCCTAGCCATTCGCCGCGGGCTAAAGAAGTCTGTCTTCGCGACCCATTTTCGATCGCGCGTGTCGACGCGATGCAATTTCGTTCCGAGCCTTTTGCGACTTCGAAAAGTCTGCTGGCTCACCGGCTGCGACCAGCTCGGGATTGGTGGGCGATGAGGGATTCGAACCCCCGACCTCCTCCGTGTAAGGGAGGCACTCTAGCCACTGAGTTAATCGCCCGATGAAGGAACGCGGACGGGAACAAGGTATCCTGCCCGACCTTCGCCCACCACCGCGGTGCTCGCACGGTTTCCGCGCTCGAATCGACGTCTCCCGTCCAGAGAAATGACCCCCACCCCATGCGAATCGCCGTCGTCGGAACCGGCTATGTCGGACTCGTTGCAGGAACGTGCTTTGCCGAAAGTGGGAACAATGTCGTCTGCATCGACATCGACAAAGCCAAGGTCGAGGGTCTGAAGAAGGGCGTCGTTCCCATCTATGAACCAGGCCTCGAAGAGCTGTTGAAGCGCAACGTCCACGACGGACGCCTCTCGTTCACGACCGACTTCAAAGAGGGCATCGCGCGCGCTCAGGTCGTGTTCATCGCGGTCGGAACCCCGCCCGGCGAGGACGGCAGCGCGGATTTGAAGTACGTCTTGTCGGCCGCGCGCTCGATCGGCGACCACCTGACCGGGTACACGGTCGTCGTCGACAAATCGACGGTTCCGGTCGGAACGGCCGCCAAGGTCGCGGCGGCGATCCGCGAGCGCACACGGGTCGAATTCGACGTCGTCAGCAACCCCGAGTTCCTGAAGGAGGGGGCTGCCATCGACGATTTCCTGAAGCCGGACCGCGTCGTCATCGGGGCCAACAGCAAGCGCGCAGCGGAAGTCATGGACGAGCTGTACGCACCGTTCGTGCGCACAGGCAATCCGATCATCCAGATGGACATCGCCTCGGCCGAGCTCACGAAATATGCGGCCAACGCGATGCTCGCGACGCGCATTTCGTTCATGAACGAGATCGCCAACATCTGCACGCGCGTCGGCGCGAACATCGACGCGGTCAGGAAGGGCATCGGCTCGGACGCGCGCATCGGCTCGCGATTCTTGTTCGCGGGTGTGGGCTACGGCGGATCGTGCTTTCCGAAGGATGTCCAGGCTGTCGTGCGAACAGCCGGCGAGCACGGGTACGACTTCAAGATTCTGAAAGCGGTCGAGGCGGTCAACGAACTGCAGAAGAAGGTCTTGATCGACATGGTGCAGAAGCACTTCGGTCGGGATTTGAAGGGGAAGAGGTTGGCGGTGTGGGGCTTGTCGTTCAAACCGAACACGGACGACATGCGTGAAGCGCCGGCGATCGTCGTCATCGAGGGTTTGCTCGCTGCGGGCGCGCAGGTCGTCGCCTACGACCCCGAGGCGATGCACGAGTCGAAGAAGCGCTATCTGGGCGAGCGCATCGAGTACGCGGAAGTGCCGATGGCGGCACTCGAAGGTGCGGATGCGTTGGTGTTGGTGACGGAGTGGAATGAGTTCAGGCGGCCGGATTTCGAAGCGGTGAAGGCGGCGCTGAAGACGCCGGTCATTTTCGATGGGCGGAATGTGTATCCGCGGGCGACGCTCGAGAAGTTGGGGTTCACTTATTATGGGGTTGGGTGCTGAGGCCGTCGCGGCGAATTCGCCGCGACCAGCCAGCAGAGGATTCTGTGCCGGTCTCGTGTTGCGTGGCGTCGGTTGGATGCGTCCGCTCCGGTCAAGGCCCACA
>JAWXBU010000105.1:0-7097 GCA_034440255.1 Planctomycetota bacterium
CGACGTGCACGTCGGTTCTCGCGTGCACTTTGTTCGTGACGACCGTCGGGCGCTCGCCGGTCGTGAATGTCCCTTCGACGACGAGGTCTTGGCACGTGACCGTCGCATCGTCTTCACCGCGCAAGATCTTCGCGGTGACGTCGTGCTGGACGTGGGCGTTGAAGGAGCGCGGAGCCGCCGGATTCAGCTTGTTTTCGGCCTCTGCCGTGACGTCGAAGGACTCACTCGAGAAGTTCATCGAGCCGTCGGCTGATTCGATGCTGCCCGTGACACGCCGCGTCGCCGTCACGCGCGTCGGACTGGCGGCGATCTCGACAGCTTCGACGCGTGCTTCGAATGCCGCCGTCTTCCCGACGGCACCGCGCGCGAAATCGAAACGTGCGCGCTTGTCGTCGCTGCCGAACATGCGCATGTCGTCGCGACTGATCGCGGCGATACGATCGGCCGATCCGGTGCCTTCCAGACTGCTGAACTTGACGTCGCCTTCGGCCATGAACGTGCGTGCTTCGGGATCGAAATCACGCACGATGTTCGCGTTCGCATTCAAGCCACCTTCCTCGGCGCTCGTGATCGAAACGTCGCGCGCCTCAGTGATCGTGAGCTTCTCTTTCGTTGCGGTCCCGCCGAGTCCCCCGCGCGCGACCGTAGTCGCCTTGCGTCCATCGAGCGCCGTCACGTCGAGCGTCGTGACGCCGGTCGTGGACATGAGCACGACCGGTGCTCCCGTGACGAGTTGCCAGCTCATCGCGAGCGTGTCGGAAGTGAGCTTGTTGACACCGAAGTCGAGAACGACAGCGCCGGTCGCGTCTAGGCGTCCCGACTTCGTCTTCGGATCGTCGTGGCCCACGATCTTCTCGGTTGCGTGCAGCACCAGATCGATGCCCGGTTTCACGTTGGGCACGGTCAGTACGACCGGGCCGCTCATCGTGACCGTGTCGCCCTCCTCGCGCGTCACCACGAGCGGACCACGACCTTCCAAGTGCGCGAGAGCGCCGCTCAATTCGGGCCTTTCCGCCGTCAAAAAGCGCCCAATTTCGACGTCTCCTTGCGGATGGCCGGTGAGGGTCGAGCGTTCCAAATCGCCCTTTGCGTCGAATTCGAACTGAGCGTGGTCGGAACGGAACGTATCGTTTCCCGACATGAGCACGACGTTCTGATCGAGCTTGCCCAGCGCGAGTCTGTTTCTGAGTGCGAACGTGAACTCCGCGTGCTCCGCCTCGAACGTCTCGCCACGACTCACGGCGATCACCGAACCGTCGGCGTCCGCACTGACGATCTCGAACGGATCGGCTTCGCGCCCGGTCTTCTTGCCGAGCATGTGAACGCGTGTCGCCCGGATCTCGATCGGTTCGGTGCGCGTCGGATCATTCACGAGCGGCGCACCGCTCGCGACCTCGAGAATGGCTCCGCCGCTCGCGACGATGTCGATGAACTCCTGTCCGTCCTTCAACACTTGCTTGGCGAAGACGCCGCCTTCTTTCCCCGAGCGCAGCGTCACGGTCTGACCCTTCTCGAGGTCGAGCCGAATCGAGGCGTCGCGCAGGAGATCGAAGTTTCCGCTGTTCGCGCCGGCCTTCATTCCCAGGCCTTCCGCCACTAGACCCTTGCCGCGGATGTTCACGCGCTCCTGCGTCGCGAAGCTCATGTCAGCGAGCTTCCATTCCAGCTTGGTGGTGTCGAAATCGAGCGGTGCGACCGGGCCGCCTTCGAAAAGCGTCATGAGAACGTTCGTCAACTCGATGGGTTGTTCGTCGGGCAAACTCAACGTGCCGTTCTTGCGCGCGATCTTGACTCGGCTCAGCGGCGAGCGCATTTCAGCCCGCTTTTTCTGGTTGTGTTTGTCGAACACCGTGATCGAGAGGCCGTGCATGTCGAGCACGTCGTCGGGCAGTTGATCGACGTCGTTCGCGTGCACCGTCAGTTCGGGTTTGAGCGTCGAACCCGCGTCGCTGCTCGTGCGCTGTGTGAAGTCGACCGCCCCGTCGAGCTTGACACTGATCGCGTCGCCCTTGCCTTCGACCTTCGTGCTCGCCGTCGGGATGTCGCTGAATTGCCCTTCTTTCGCCGGGCGAGAGCGCATCTCGTGTTCTTCCGGCGCCCCGGGCTTCGAACGCAGCGCCCACAACGCCGCAAGGCCTAGGCCGACGAGCAGCAGGAAGACGATGACTCGCTTCATCGCGAGCCCGCGTCGATCCATTCCTGCCAACGACCGCGAGCGCGCAGCAAGATCTCGGCGAGTTCGCGCACTGCGCCGTCACCACCAGAACGCGACAGCACGAGATCGCTTCGATCGCGAATCTCGGCCACGGCGTTCGCGGGCGCCGCGAAGAATCCGGCACGTACGCGCATCCCGAGGTCCGGCAAGTCGTCGCCCATCGCGATCGTCTCGTCGACGCTGATCCCGAAACGCGTTTGGAGGCGCTCGAGCACTTCGCGTTTCGATTCGACGTGCATCTCGAGCGCGTCGATCTTCAATTCGGCCGCGCGATGCGCCGTGACCGCGCAACCACGGCCCGTGATCCACACGATCTTGAAGCCCGACTTCGAGAGCCAACGCAGCGCGATACCGTCCTGCACGTCGAAGTGCTGTTCCTCGCGAATGCCCGTTTCGCCCGAGGAATACACCACTTTTCCGTCGGTCATGACGCCGTCGACGTCGAGTGCGAGCAGTTTGGCGCCCACCAACTTCGCCTGAGGATCGAGCTTCGAAGACGCTTCCAAATTCTTGACCTACACGCGCACGTCGAGGACGTCTTGAATGTCGATGAGGCCGAGCGGGCGACGCTCCGAATCGACGACGGGAATCTGGTCGATGCGGTGTTCGCGCAACATGTGCATCGCTTCTTCGACGAGCGCGTCCGGCCCGATCAACTTCGGCGACTTGCCCATCGATTCGTCGACGGGACGATTCATGTCGAGCGCATCTTTCTCGAGCAATCGCGACAGATCGCCGTGTGTGAAGATGCCGACGAGCTTGTGCGTCGCGTCGACGATCAACGCCGCTCCCGGACGACCTGGCGTCCGATTCATGACGAGCACGACGTCGCGCAGTTTCGAGCCGCTCTTCGCGATCGGCATGTGCTCGCCTTTGCGCATCATCTCGCGCACCTTCATCAGCTTGCGGCCGAGTGCTCCCGCCGGATGAAAAAGTGCGTATTCCTCGCGGCCGAAAGGCCTTTCTTGCAACACGACCATCGCGAGCGCATCTCCGAGCGCGAGCAGCGCCGACGTGCTGGCGGTCGGTGCCAAATTCATCGGGCAGGCTTCTTGGACGCGGCCGATGTCGAGCACGCAATCCGCGTGACGTGCGAGCGTCGAATTCGGCGCACCGGTCAACGCGATGATCGAAGCACCGAGCTTGCGGGCGGGCCCGAGCAACGCCGTCACTTCGGCCGACTCACCCGAGTTCGAGATCGCGAACAAGATGTCGCGCTCGCGGATGCGGCCAAGATCGCCGTGCAGCGCTTCCGTCGGATGCAGGAAGAGCGACGGCGTGCCGGTCGAAGCGAGCGTCGCGGAGATTTTCTGACCGACGAGCCCGGCCTTGCCGACGCCGGTGACGACGACCAAGCCTGCGCATGCGATCAACCGATCGACGGCGTCGACGAAGCGCGCGTCGAGACGCGCCTCCAATCCCGCGATGGTGTGCGCTTCGAGGCGCACGACCTCCGCCGCTCGTGCCAGGAGCCGTTCATGGCGTTCACCGTTCCCGGCCAATGCAATTTCCTTCGTGTTCGAACGCGCCCCGACCTGCCCGGAACGTCTTCGGCGGATTCTAGAGGTCTGACTGCGCGCTTCAAGCAGCGTGCTGAACCGCTAAGATCTCGCGCTCGCAACCTCGCGTCAGCACCTGAGGATCCCGTCATTTCGCTCGCCCCCCGAACCTGGTCCAAATCGATTCGCGACCGCGCTGCGATCACGTTCATGGTGCCGGCGGCGTTCGGTCTCGTGGGATCGAACGTCGACTGGATCGAAACGGCCTTCGTCATCGTGCTGCTCGTGATCAGCCTCGGCGTTCACGAGGCCGCCCACGCCTGGTCGGCGTGGAAGCTCGGTGACTCCACGGCGAAGGACATGGGACGGATGACCCTCAATCCGCTCGTCCACATCGACCCGTTCATGTCGATCATCTTGCCCGCCCTGTGCGCCATCACCGGCGCGCCCATCTTCGGCGGCGCGAAGCCCGTGCCCGTGAATTTCAATCGGTTGCGCAACCCGTGGCCCGA
Organism: Planctomycetota bacterium; assembly: GCA_034440255.1. GTDB lineage: Bacteria > Planctomycetota > UBA1135 > UBA1135 > JAEUIA01. The sequence goes on from JAWXBU010000105.1 coordinate 4,227, forward strand.
CATGGGGATCGTGGCATTTGCGGGTCCGCTCTCGAATTTGCTGCTCGCGTGTCTCTTTTTCGCCTTGTTCAAGCTCTTCGTTCTCACGGGTTTCTACAACGACGCCGCGTACACGGCGCTCGCGCGAGAAAACGACTTGCTGCCGCGGATCATGATGAAATCGATGCAGTACAACGTGCTGCTGTTCGTCTTCAACCTCATCCCGATCCCGCCGCTCGACGGATCGCGAATCATGGCCAACGCCCTGCCCCTTTCCGTGCGCGAGAACTACGTCCGGATCGGCGGCTTCGGGCTCGTGCTCGTGTTCATGCTCATCAACTACGTGAGACCGTTCCAGGTCTTGGTATTCTCCGTGCTGGACAAGGTCGAGGATCTCGTGAAGAACATCGTGACGTTGGGAAATCGATGGTGAGCGCACCGATTTTCACCGTGCGCCTCGAGCGCGTTTTCCAAGGTCCGATGGACCTGCTGCTGCACCTCGTGCGCGAGCAGGAGGTCGAGATCACCGAGGTCGAGATCTCGCGCGTCATCGGCGGCTACCTCGAGTACTTGCAAGCGATGCGCGACCTGGACATCGAAGTCGCCGGCGATTTCCTCGTCATGGCGGCCACGTTGATGTCGATCAAGAGCCGCTCGCTCCTGCCGCGCGAGTCGGTCGCGCTCGAAGACGAGCTCGATCCGAAGGACGAGCTGATCCAGCGCTTGATCGAGTACCGACGCTTCCGCGAAGCCTCGGATCGACTGGGTGAGCGCTACGAATTGCGTGCGCTGCAACATGCGCGCGGCGCGATGACGGCGCCCGACGGCGCGAGCGAGCCCGAGCTGGATCTCGGCGAAGTTTCGCAATGGGATCTGCTCGCCGCTTTCTCGCGACTCTTGCGCGAGACGCTCGCGAACCGGCCGCACCGCGTCAAAGCGGACACGCGGCCGCTGCGTTATTACGTCGCGGGTCTGGCGCACAAGATGCGCGAACACCGCATGCTTTCGCTGCGTGACGCCGTCTTCATGCTCGACGACGAACCGACGCGCGAATCGTTGATCGGTGCGTTCTGCGCGCTCCTCGAACTCTGCAAGCTCGGCATCGTGCGCGTCGTGCAAGTCAGCGGCGCCGCCGAGATCGGCATCGAACTCGTCGCATCTCACACCGACGACATGGACGCCGTCATCTCGTCCGAGATCTTCGATGACGAAAAGCCGCCCGAAACTGCGGCGGAACAAGCCTCCGCAGCACCCAATACGACTGCCGCAGCGCCGGTTTCGAGCGCGCAAGCAGAAGTCGTCGAATAGGTTCCGCCCGGCCCTTTACCGCTGGTCCCGCGCGGTCCATATTGCGCTCTCCAAAGCCATCTCGTCCCCACGCAGCAGATCGAATCATGAGCAACACGCTCGACGTCACCGACACCACTTGGGATTCCGCCGTCCTCCAGAGCACCACGCCCGTGCTCGTCGATTTTTGGGCGACGTGGTGCATGCCCTGCAAGGCCATGGGACCGTACGTCGACAAGATCGCCGACGAGTTCAAGGGCAAGCTGAAGGTCGTGAAGCTCAACACGGAAGACAATCCCGAGATCGCGTCGCGCTACGGCATCACCGCGATCCCGACGTTCCTCGTGTTGAAGAACGGCGCGGTCGTCAAGCAGTTGGTCGGCGCGGTGCGCAAATACGACGACTTGAAGGGCATGGTCGAGCCGCACCTCTGAGTGTGGTGACCGTTCCGTGCGCGTCGTCTTCATGGGCTCGCCTCCGTTCGCGGGGCCTGTGTTCGACGCTTTGCTCGCGCGACCCCGTCACGACGTCGTCGCACTCGTGACGCGACCGGACAAACCGCGCGGGCGGGGGATGAAAGTCGAAGAGTCGGACCTCGTCCGTGCGGCGAGATCGCGCGACATCGAGGTGTTGCAGCCCGATAGAGCACGCGGGCCCGAGTTCATCGAGCGCTTGAGAAGTTTCGCGCCCGACGTCGCGCTGGTCGCGAGCTTCGGCGAGATCTTGAGGCAGGACGTGCTCGACGTGCCGCGCCTCGGATGTCTGAACGTGCACGCGTCGTTGTTGCCGCGACATCGCGGTGCGTCGCCGATCCAAGCCGCGCTTCTAGCGGGCGATCTCGAAACCGGCGTTTCGATCCAACGCATGGTGCTCGCGCTCGACGAAGGCGACATCGTCGTCGAAGCGCGCACGCCGATCGAAGCTCACGAAAACAGCGGTGAATTACTCGCGCGGCTGTCTCTCATCGGCGGTGACGCAGCGGTGAACGCGTTGGACCAACTCGAGAGCGGGCAAGCGCATTTCACGCCGCAGGATCCGTCGCGCGCGACTTTCGCCACGAAGATCAAGAAGGAGCACGGACTCGTCGACTGGTCGAAAAGCGCTGTCGAAATCGATCGCTTGGTGCGCGCGTTCACGCCGTGGCCCGGAGCGCGGACGAAGTTTGCCGGCGTCGACATCGGCGTACTCGACGTGCGTGTGCGTGCCGACGTGACGGCGAGCGGACATCCTGGAACGATCATGTCCATCAAGCCGACCTTGCTCGTTGCGTGCGCTGTCGGCGTGCTCGAAATTCGTGCGCTGAAACCAGCCGGCAAAGGTCGCATGGACGCGCACGCCTGGTCGAACGGCGCTCGCCCCGAACTCGGTGCCCGTTTCGGGGACGCGTGATGTCGCGTCTCGTCGCGCTCGAAATTCTGCGCGCTCGCCATCGCGTTTCTTTGCGTGCCGTCGATCGAGCAGCGCGCGAACACGGTCTCGACCCTCGCGATCGAGCGCTCGTGCGGCGCATCGTCGGCACCGAAGTGCGCCGACGCGCCACGTTGCGCGTGCTGACGAAGAAATTCGCTCACGGCAAGCCGACGGCCGCAGTGCAGGACTGCATCG
>JAWXBU010000106.1:0-4205 GCA_034440255.1 Planctomycetota bacterium
GAGTGGCGGAGTACCGCCATTCACCTGCCAGGAATTCTGTCAAGAGAAGAAAAGGGGCGTGGCGGCCAAGTGTGCTGGCCCGGCGACCAAGTGCGGCTCAATGTCGGAATGGAAACGTCAGGTCCGGTGAAGCTGAAGCTGGGCGTGGCGACCAAGTGTGCTGGCCCGGCGACCAAGTGCGGCTCAATGTCGGAATGGAAACGTCAGTTTCGGTGAAGCTGCAGCTGGGCGTGGCGCTGAATGTTGCTCGATGGTTCCAGATGGAAACGCCCGTGCCTGATCGCGAACCAGCAGTTGCCATATTGAGCCTGTCAGCATCTGCCCGAATGCTCGAGCCCAAATCGCGTTCACCCGACTCCAAACTACGTCCGCGCGAACCCGTGCCGATAGCCTTCGACCAGCGTCTGCGTCTCGGCCGCGCACGAAGCCCGCGACGCAAGGCCTGCCGCACGTCTGGCTTGCCGCAGATCGATCCCCTCGAGTTGCGCCAACATCTCCTCGAGCGCGACCGGCGCAACACACACGTGCCTGAACCCAACGCCCAACAAGAACGCCAAGTTCGCCGGCAACGCGGCAGTCACACCGAACACCGACAACGGCCGCGCCGATTGCTCGCACGCTTCTGCAATCGACGTCAGCGCGCGCAACACGAACGGGTGAATCGAATCGAAGGAGTGGCGCAACTCGTGGTTCTCACGATCGGCAGCCAACAAGTACTGCTGCAACGAGTCGAGGGACACCGTCAAGAAATCTGCTTCACGCGCCAGATCGCGTGCACCCAAGGCCGCGACCGGCGTCTCGATCACAGCGCCCAACTCGACTTGGTCTTGGAACGACACGCCACTCTTGCGCAGCGCATAGCGCTCCTCGAACAGGATTTCCTTGATGCGCCGCAAGTCGCCACAGTCCGAGACGAACGGCACCGCGATCGACAGCGCATTCTGCGAATCGGGCGGCATCGAGCGCATCAGCGCCTGCAATTGACGACGCAACACGGTCTCGCGCTCGAGCAAAATGCGCACACCGGCACGACCGAGCCCCGGATTGAGCTCGCGCGCTTCGTGCAGATACGGGACTTCGAGGCTCGAGTCCGCATGCAACAAGCGGAACGTCACCGGAGCGCCACGCGCGTGTTCGATCACCGACGCGTAGTGCGCCACGAGCGATTCGAGCGAAGGTTGATCGCGATCGATCAGGTAGAGCAATTCGGTCCGATACAAACCGATCGACGGGAAGCCTGCATTAGCGGCCGAATCGACCTCGGGTAAATTGCCACACGTCGCGGACACTGTGACCGCGACACCGTCGCGCGTCTTCGCGGGTCTGCGCGCCAGACCCGCATCGACAGAGTCTTCTTTGGGCGTCTCTTTTTCGCTCTTCGTCTGACTGTATTGGGCTCGCACGAGCTCGTCAGGGTTGACGCGCACCAAGCCTTCGGTCGCATCGAGGATGACGAAATCGCCCTCGCGCACCTTCTCGAGGAGGCCTGTCACACCCGTCAGCGTCGGAATGCGCATCGAGCGCGCGAGGATCGCAGCGTGACTCGTCAGTCCGCCTTCTTCGGTCACGATGCCGAGCACGTGATCGTTGGCTAGATTGAACATGTCGACGATCGAGAGCTCGCGCGCGACGAGCACGTAATCGTCGGCCACCTTCGGGACGACTTTGTCTCCGTCGCCACGCTTCTCCAGATTGCGCAAGACGCGGATGCCGACATCGCGCAGATCGACCGCGCGCTCGCGCAAGGTCTCGTTCTGTACGAGGCGGAAGATCCGATCGAAGTCCGCGATCACCTTGCCGATCGACGCCTCGAGCGCCATCTGCTCGTTCAAGATCAAGTTCTCGACGTCGGAAAGGAACACCGAGTCCTTCAAGTACGCGAGGTGCGTGTCGAGGATGCGTACGTGCTCCGACGGAATCTTGCCGGTCAGTCGGCCCTTCAACGATTCGATCTGTTTGCGCGAATCGGAGAGCGCTTTGTGGAAGCGATTCAGCTCGCGCTCGACTTGTTCGAGCGGCACCCGCTGCGGTCCGGCGTTCGACAGGTCGTAGTCCTTGCGGTGCACGACGCCGATCGCGAGTCCGGGCGCGACGGGCGTGCCTTTGAGCGTCACGCCGCCCGGAGCCTTGGATTCGGGCCCGGGAGTCTCGACGGCGGGAGGTTTTTCGCTCATGGCGTTATCCTACGGAGCCGTTTCGCCCGAACAACACGAGTTCGAGCTCCAGGCACCGAAGGAAACATGCAGAAACAGTCGCATTTGCTCGTCGTCGCGCTTTTCGCGCTCGCCCTCCCCGCCCAGGCCCTGCTTCGACATACCGGAGCGGGTGATGTTCTCACGTCGACTCGGCCCGCAAAAAAGGCTGTTCCGACCGAACTCTTCGAAGTCGAGAAAGTCATCGACGGCGACACGATTCACATCATGCGCAACGGCAAGCTCGAAAAGCTGCGTCTCCTGTCGGTCGACACCGAGGAGAAGTTCTCCGCCAACACGAGCGGCACGAAAGGGCCGACGGTGTTCGGCGAAGAGTGCGCGCTGTGGGCCCAAGGTTTTTTCGCCGGGCTCGCGCAGGACGGCGCGAAGCCGAAGGTCGGGCTCGCGTTCCCGAACGGGCACGAGCAGTACGACTTCCACGGGCGCCTCTTGTGCTCGATCGTCCTCGCCGACGGCACCGACTACAACTTGATGATCGTCGAGATGGGCAAGAGTCCGTACTTCACGAAGTACGGTTTCAGCGAGACCGACCACGCGGCATTCGTCTCAGCGCAGAAGAACGCGCGCAACGCACAGCGCGGCATCTGGGATCCGAAGACGAATCAACCGGCGACGCCGAACACTCCGTCAGCGAAGCGTCCTTACGAGACCCTGGTGCCCTGGTGGGACGCACGTGGAGAAGCGGTGCGAGCGTTCCGTGACGCGCGTGCGAAAGAGCCGACGAAGGTGTGCGACACGGACGATCCGGCGGCGCTCAGGGAAGCTGCGCTGCGTGGTGAAGTCGTCCGCTGCTTCGGCGAACTCGGCAAGATCAAGGACGATCCGAACGGCGGAATGAGCGTGAACTTCCGCGCGAGCAAGAAGGATCAAGCCTTCGTCGTGTTCATCTCGAAGGAGAAGAAGGACGCGTTCAAAGCGCTCGACTTGACCGGCGCAACCGAAGAATTCCGTCAGAACTACATGTGGCTCGAGACGAAAGTGACGGCCGATCCGAAGGGCGACTTCAAGGCCGAATGCGATGATCCGTCGCTGTGGAAGCGCGCGGGCCCGGAGCCCGTCATGCCGAAGTGAACCGCGCGAGGCGCGAGAAACAGCGCGGGCCGCGAGCAGGTTGTGCTCGCGGCCCGCGCTCGTTCGAGTCGACGAATCGCTCAGTTGCAGAACGTCACGCTCAAGGCGTTCGACGTGTTGAAGAACGCCGGTCCCGTGATCGCGTCGCGGAACCAGAACTGGAACTTCCAGGTCGAGCCGGCCGTGACCTGCCCCGGACCCGTGAACGCGTTGAAATTGAACGGAAACGTACCGACGCCCGAACCGTTCGTGGTGATGATCGGGCAGCGGAAGAGCGTTCCGCCGACGCATCGATTGCCGTTTCCGAACGGGATCTGGATCTGCGTCGCGCCGTAGAAGAAGACGCCGGGCGACGCCAGCGGACACTGCGTTGCGACGAGCGTGAAGTTGTTGGCCGCGATGCTCACGGTGCCTGTCGACGAAATCTGCGCCGAATTCCCGGTCGAATTGTTCACCACCGCGCAGTACGTGAATGGAGTCGCGCAACCACCGCTGACCGTCAAGGACCACACTTCAGCGCGGCCCGCGAGACCGAACGGAACGCTCGCGTTCGATTGGCCGACGATCACTTCGAAGCTGCCGTTGCCTTCCAAGTCGCCGAGTCCGTCGACCGAGATGCCTTGATCCGAGGAGGCGGTCAAACCGTTGAGCGTCGCGATGACCGAACCGTCCGAGCCCTTGAAAACGCGCGCGTATCCGACTCCGGCGATGGGATTCTGATCCGCGCCGACGATGACTTCGGCCTTGCCGTCCGTGTCCATGTCACGCGCGCCGCCGACCGAGATGCCGAAGCTGTCTCCGGCCGTTCCGCCGTTGAGCGTGCGGATGATCGCGCCTGTCGCGCCCGAATAGATGCGCGCGAATCCGGTGCCCGGCGCGAAGATGTTTCCGTTCTGCGGAGCTCCGACCACGATGTCGGGC
>JAWXBU010000107.1:0-8266 GCA_034440255.1 Planctomycetota bacterium
GCCGAACCGCGTCACGCTTGAACTCTGCACTGTGCTTCCGTCGAGACCTGGCCATGGACACTTCCTCGCCTGGAGCATTCCTGCTCCTTGTCTGGGTGTCCACTTTTCCGGGGGAAGATCAGTCCTCGAGGAATCGGTTCAGCGCTTCCCACTGACTCAGCGTGTAGCTGATCGCCTTGCTCCCCCGGCTTCGCCGTCAGGCTGAATGCCGGATCTGGGCAGCGGCCTTGAGTTCAGCGATCTCCGATTGCCGCAACTTCGCCGGCTTCCGCGCCACCTCGATCAAGTCTGGGACCACCCACCCGATGTGCTCCTTGACTTGCCGCACGTAGATCTGCTGGCGCTCGTGCCAGACGTAACCGTCGTGCGAGAGACCCAGCCGCGCTGGATGCGGGAGCCGCCTGTGCTCCTGCGGCCGATCCAGCTCCGAAGTGAAACTCAGCACTTGCCACTTGTTGCGGCCGCTCTTCGCGATCAGCAGTGCCGGGTGCCGGATCGAGCTGCGACGGCCACGCCGCATCTCCTCCATGGTGGCCCACACAATCTCTCCAATCTCCAGGTATGGCGTAACAACAGGCTCTGGCCTTACACGCATGCGCAGCTTCACGTGCTTGCGACCATCCTTGGCCTTCGAGAGTTGGTAGTAACCAGCAGGGTCGTAGTAAAGACCCTTCATCGCGCCTAGAGCCGACTGTTCGAACTTGCGGTCGGACGGCGTGAGCAGCTTCGTTGCAGGCGCTGCCTTCATAGCCATCCGGATGTCGTCGAGCAGGACCCCATCCGTTCTGAGCGTCCCTCCGAGAACCCGGTGCTCGGCCATCGTGCACAGCACTTGCCGGATAACAAACCGCAAGTTCGTGTCCCGGTCGACCTCGAGCTTCTGTTCGATCAAGTCGCGGATGAGCCGAGCATTGTCTGTGACCCGGCTGTCGGCACCCTGCGGCGCGCCGAGGAGCGCCCCCTTCGCCACGTTCCAGTCCGGCAAAGAAGATGCAGCGGGAACGAGGACCGGTAGATCAATCGTGCTGCGGGCTAGCCGCAGGGGGATGGGTTCTTTTCGCCCCGCGCACTCGTCAAGGACCGCGCGAATCACCTTGATGAGGCGCTTCGACCGCGCCGGGAGCACGCTGCCTAGTTGACTTGGGTCGAGTTCCCACTCGTCGCCCAAGACATCCGGTGTGGCCCCAAGATGGCGGAGCACCCTCTCGATAAACTGCTCTCCGCTGATCTGGGATCCGAGGCTCTCAGTGCGCACCCGGTGAATAGCGTCCCGAAGTTGCGTACGAGGACCATGCTGCAGGCCCTTCTGCGCCGCGGGTTCGAGTACCTCAACCCCAGGTTCATGAAGGGCGTGTTCCAGTCGTGGCAACTCGGCGAGGATGGCATCGGAGCAGCCTGGGGTGTCGATGGCAAGATTGGAAACTGCTAGGTCGCGGAGCGCAGCCACCGAACCGGTGGTCTGGAACGCAGAGCGCAGTTGCTTGAGCAGTTCCACCTGGGCATCTGCGCACTCGCCCGCCAGGACGTGGCGAACCACGTCGAGGGCGGTTCGATCATCCAGGAACTCAAGGCTCACTTTACCCTTGCAGACGATGGCTGAAACCGTGTCGAGATCGCCCTTGGAGCGGAGCGCCCAGCACAGTTGTCCTGCGAATCGGCCTTGGGCTACGCGCAGGTGCCCGTGTGCCATCCGCTGCAGAGTGCGGAGATCCACGTCGTTCAGGGCCTCCTTCACGCGCAACGCGGGCAGCGTCATGCACTTCAGATCGTTGAGGAGTACGTTGATCCCGGCCCCTAGCAGGAGGCGGATGTACCTGGACCAATGCCCGGGTAAGTAGAAGGTGTCGTATGCGAAGTCGGGCTCGGGATGGAGCACGCGCGCGACCGCCCGGGCCGGTTCAACGCTTGTGGCGCGCTCCGACCTGTCGAGCGCCATACCGAACAGCTCCTTCGCCAGGAACCCGATGCGCGCCGGGGCGCTATGGCGCAGCTCTCTGCAGCCGACCAGCGCGACCGCCGCTTCGGCGTGCAAGCCCGCGCTCAACAACTCTCGGACTGCGGACAGTCCCCCGTCCTCTTCGCCGGACCGGCGTGAGATGACTTCGTCTGAGGTCAAGCCATCGAGCGCCTCCTCGGGCGGTTCGCGCGTCTGGTCTGCGGGGGAGCTATCGTATCGAGAGGGGATGCAACCCAGATTGACGGTGGTCTCCGTCGGTGGGGCTGTGGTCGCTGACTTCGAGCAGGAAACTGCGGCAACGAAGGGAGAGGTCATGGCGTCCATGGGGTGGGACTTCGATCCCGTCGGGCGGGATTGGCGCCGTTGCTAGGCCCGCGATTAGGGCGGGCCTAAGGATGACCACGGCACAAGAACCCAAGGGCAAGGCCCGTTCCGCTGCGCGGGGTGCCGCGCGGAGGCTTTGCGCGCATCCAAACGAGGACAGGGCCTCGAACCCGTCCACGCGGTGGGTCAAGCGGGGCTCTGCTGACGACTATGGAGTGCTACCCGCCCGGTACGCCGCGTACGTCGCCGTGAGCGCGCGCGTCTCGGCGTCGACCATCTTCTGCGGTCATCGTCGGTACCCCGCCGGCCGGAGCCCTCGCAGGGCTTGCACTCGAGGTTGGTGCCTGACCAGACGGGGTAGATCGCGCGAAACACGTCCTGCCGCGCGGGCTGGTCGCAACCCCAGTCGCGCCGCGTCTGCGCGTCCTCACACTCAGGGCGCGGCGGTAGCTCGGGCTCGCCGTAGATCAGATGGACGGCGGCACGGACTATCCCACCGTGTCTGGATCTGAGTCGACATCGTTCTCGATCGCGCCGCCGAGCTCGATCCGATCTTCGATCTCGATGCGCACCAGGCACTCGTCGGAGATGCAGCCGAGCGCGTCCTTCTCGACCGTGACCTGGGCGCCCTTCGGGTCGGGGAAGTTGTCCCAGCCGTCGAGCCCTTCGCGCAGCACGCCGAGCGCGCGCTCGAGCGCGCCCGAGTTCGAGTCCGAGTTCGCGGAGCGGAGGGCCGGAGCCTGGACCGCGCTTCCTGAGCAGGCTCGGGCCGGCGGAGCGATGCGGCCATTCACACGAGGCGACGGCGAAACGACCTGTCGAGCCTCCGAAATGAGCACTTCAACCACGGAACTGACAGGACGGCGCGCTACGCACGCCGCGAGACGCCCAGCGCGGCTCCCGCGGGACTCCGGGATGGGCCGTGTACCGAAGGGTCATGCGGTTGGATGTCCTACGCCCCCGCGCTTTCTCGCCGCGCCTTTTCGGTGTTCGCGATCGGCAACTTCGATGCTCTTGGCCGTCGAGAGCCGGTGCGGCAGTAGGCCCGAGGTCCAGGGCTGGAGAGCGCTCCGACTCAGGACGGAATGAAGGGTGCCTCGTTCCCATTGCCAACGTCAGCCGATCCGGTAGTCTTGGCCTCAGATGTCCGGCCGCTCGTTCACGTTCATCCACGCTTCCGACCTGCACATCGACAGCCCGCTGCGCGGCCTGATGCGTTATCCGGGTACGCAAACCGAGCGGCTACGCGGCGCGAGCCGCGCGGCGTTCGCGAACCTCGTCTCGGCAGCGATCGAGCGCGCGGTCACGTTCATGGTCGTGGCCGGCGACGTGTTCGACGGCGAATGGAAGGACTACAACTCCGGCCTCTGGTTCACCTCCGAGGTGCGGCGTCTCGTCGCGGCCGGCATACCGCTCTACCTGCTGCGCGGGAACCACGACGCAGAGAGCCGACTGACCAAGAGCCTCAGCCTGCCGGAGGGTGTGTTCGAATTCTCCTCCAGCGCGCCGGTGACCGTCCGGGTCAAAGTCGCCGATGTCGCGCTGCACGGCCAGAGCTTCGGCGTCCCTCACGTTCACCAGAACCTCGCGCGCGACTATCCCGCGCCGGTCGCAGACGTGTTCAACATTGGCGTCCTGCATACGGGGCTCGAAGGCTACGAAGGTCACGGGCACTACGCCCCTTGCACAGTCGCGGACTTGCGCGCGAAGGGTTACGACTACTGGGCGCTCGGCCACATTCACGCGCGCCAGGTCGTCGATGAGAACCCTTGGATCGTCTTCCCTGGAAACCTGCAAGGCCGCCACGCGCGCGAACTCGGGCCAAAAGGCGCGACGCTCGTGCATGTCGTGGACGGCCGCGTGAGCCAGCTCGAGGAACTTCATTGCGACGTCGCGCGCTGGGCGCACGTCGAGGTGGATCTCAGCAACATCGACACGGAAGAAGCGGCGCTGCTCGAGATGAGGCGCGGCTTGGAACTCGCGCTTTCCACAGTCGGCGACCGGCTCCTCGCGGCGCGCGTGACCTTCAACGGGACGACGCGGCTCGACGCGGTGTTGCGCGTGGACCTCGTTCGCATCGAGAGCGAGGTGCGGAGTCGCGGGCTCGCGCTGTCGCAAGACCTGTGGATCGAGAAGGTGCGCCTCGAGACGCGTGGCCTCGACCGCGCGCCTCGCCGCGAGGACGGCTTCACCGCCTTGGCGGAACGCATTGCCGAGGCGACGCTCGACCCGGACGAAGCCGGGTCGCTCGCGCGCGAACTCGGGCGCCTCGGCGATCGCCTGCCCGCGAACGTCACGGCAGTGCTCCAACCCAAGGACGCGGCGACGATCCTCGAGGCCGCGCCGCGTGCGACGCGTTATCTCGCGGCGCTCCTCGCGCTGAAGGCGCCCGCGCGCGAGGGGGCGAGCGAGTGAGATTTCGAAGCCTGCGCCTCGCGCCGTACGGACCGTTCGAGAACCTCTGCCTGGAGTTTCAGGAGCGCACAGGGCTGCACCTCGTCTACGGTACGAACGGCGCTGGGAAGAGCACCACGCTGGAGGCCCTACGGTCCGTGCTGTTCGGGATGACCGCGGGCGCGCGCAGCTTCCGCTTCGACAGCAGCACCTTGCGTCTCGGCGCCCACCTCGTGCGCGCGAACGGCGAGTCTCTGAGTTTCATGCGGCGCACAGCGTCGAAGGTGCCGCTGTGGAGCGAGAACGACCAGACACCGCTCGCGGAGGAGCGACTCGCGCCCTTCCTCGGCAACTTCGATCGTGAGCAGTTCGAGACGCTCTTCGGCCTCGACCTTGAGACGATGGTCGCGGGTGGCGAGGATCTCTTGAAGGGCGAGGGCGACATCGGGCGCGCCCTCTTCGGGGCTGGGCTCGGCGGCCAGCGCTTGGCGCGCATCGTCGAGCGTCTCGACGAAGAGGTGCGCGGGCTCTACGTCGAGCGATCCGCGAAGGGGCGCGTCAACGAATTGATCGCGGAGCATCGCGAGGTTCTCGCCGCGCAGAGGAAAGCTTCGCTTTCGGCCTCCGCGTTTGAAGACGACCGACGCGAACTCGCGCGTGAGCGGAAGGCGATGGCGGACGCGCAAGGTGAGCAACGTGAACTGCGGCGGGAATTCGCCGCGCTACAGCGCCTTCTGCGCGCGCTCGCGCCGCTGAGGCCGCTGGAAACTAAGCGCCAAGAGCGTGCGGCCCTTGGCGAATTCGTGCCGCTTGACGCCGAATCGTCCCACAGCGCGGGGCGCCTCGCCGAGGAGCGCGTGCGGCTCGTGCGGCACGATGAAGAGCGCGCACAGCGCCTTGCCGATCACGCCCACTCGTGCGTGCCGCGCCGCGAGGAGGCTCGTCCGGACTTGCTCGCGAACGCGAGCATGGTCGATGCGCTTGGCCAGCGACGTAGCGCGTTCCGCGATGCCGGGACGGACCTCGCTCAGGGCCGCATCGAACTCGAGGAAGTACGCGCGCGCCGCGACGAAGCGCTGGGCCGAGCAGGGACCGAGGACCGCGGCGCCGGCCGCGACGACACGGCTCGAGTATCCGCGCCAGCGGAGTCGAGCCTGGCTGTGCCGAGCGCCGCGGGCACCGGCGAAGAGCTGGCGGAAGCGGCGGATGGGCACATCAAGCGCATGGACGGCGCGGCTACCGAGGTTGAACGCTGCGCGAAGGAAGCGAAACGCGCCGAAGCACTTGCACGGCGAGCGCGGGAGGCCGTGGACATCCAGAGCACTGAGTACGCCGACCTATTTGCGGACGAGTTGCGGGATCTGGAACCGTTTCGCGGTGACTTGGACGAGTTGCGCGCGCTGCGCGTGCCCGCGGAGTCGGCTATCGATGAGTGCCGAAAGCGGAGCGAGGCTCTCGCCCAAAAGCGCGCGGAGGTCCAGGTACGCGCGACAACGGCGCGTGCCGACGAGCGAGAGGCGCTCCAGGGACTGGCGCTGCTCGCGGCGAGCACCGAGGGCACGCCGCCGACCCGGGGCGAGTTGCTCGCGGCGCGCAGCGCGCGCGACGAGGTGGTGCGTTCGGCGTTCGATGCGGCACCGACGCCATTGGTGGCATTGTCGGTGGAACGTGCCGTCCATGCCGCCGACGACCTCGCTGACCGCCTCGCCGCGCAGTCGACGCGGGCCGTAATGCGTGTGAACTTCGACGCGGAAGTATTGCGCGCAAGAAGCGAGGCCGGTCCGCTGGAATCAGAAACGGCGGCGCTTGACGCGCAGCTCGCCGAGACCGAAGTCGGGTGGCGCGCCCTCTGGTCCGAAGCAGGCTTTTCCCCGCTCACGCCCACGGGGATGGCAGTATGGTGCGAACGGCGACACGTGCTGCTGCAGCGCTTATCCGATCTGCGCGAAAAGGCACGGGCAGATTTGTGCAAGCAGGAGGAAGCACGCGATCTGCGCGCGGCGGACCTCTATGCGGCGACGGAGTCTCAAGCCAAGGCCGAGTCTGCTTGGGTGGCCTGGGCGCTGGCGCAACAACTCGACCCGAGCGCCGGGGCGGAGGCTGCGCGACGCCGTCTACGCTCGCTCGTCGAGGTGCGCGCGGCTGAGGGGCTCGTCTCGCGAGCCTCGGCATTCGTGGAGCAGAAGTCGAGATTCCTCGCGGCCTTCGTCGAGGACGTGGCCAAACTCTGTGACCAGCTACAGATCCGTGTCAGCGAGCAGACACTGGAGCAGGCGCTCAAGGCGGACATCGCGGACGTCGCGCTGACAGAGGCGCGGATGATCATGCTGATCGAGTCGGTCGAGCGTGCGAAACGCGCGGAGTCGCGGCTCGCCGCGGTCGAGCGACTGATCGAGAACGAAGCCGAGGGCGCCAGGTCCGCGCAGGTGAGCCTTGTGGAGATTGAGCGCGCACTAGAACGGCACGCCGGCGAAGCCGGAGCGGCGTCCGTCAGTGAGCTGATCGAACGCGCCGATCGCTCCGACCGCGCGCGCGCGCTGGACGACGATTTGCGGCAGCTCGGGCGAGCTTTTGAGGAGAACTCCGCCGGCCGGACACCGGAGGAAATCCGCGCGGAGGTGCGTGAGCGCGGCGTGCCGGATCTCGAGGCGGAAGCCACGGCGCTGCAACGCCGGCTGGATGTCGTGGAGGAGAACTCCCGCGCGCGCGCGCTGGCCGTCGATCAACTCGCGGCGCGCGTCGAGGGCAAGGGCTCGGAGAATGCGGCGCATCTCGAGGCACGCCTGGCCGAGTTCGAGGCCGAGCTTGAGGAAGCGACACTCTCTCTCCTGACAGCGCTGATCGCGCAGCGACTTCTCGAACGCGAGGTGGACCGCTACCGGCAAGCGACGCAGGGCCCGCTACTGGCGCGCGCGCAGGAACTCTTCGGCGTGTTGACGCTCGGGGCCTACACGCAACTCCACCCTTCGGAAGAGAAGGGCAAGCCCGTGATGGTGGCTCGTCGGCCGGACGGACGCACGGTGCATGTGGAAGGCATGAGCACCGGCACGCGCGACCAGCTCTACCTGGCCCTACGCATCGCGAGCGTAGAGCACATGCTGAAGATGCAGGAACCGATGCCGTTCATTGCGGACGACTTGTTCGTGAACTTCGACGACGAGCGCACGGAGGCCGCGCTGCGCGTGCTCGCGGATCTGGGGAAAGCGACACAGGTGATCGTGTTCACCCACCACGCCAGCGTAGTCGCTACCGCGGAGCGCCTGACACAGGACGGCGTCGCGGTGGACGTCGTGAAGCTCGCAGGCGAACGAGAGTGCAGCGAGTTGGTGACGTGACCGATGGACCTGCACGAGTTGAAGGATCCGTGGACGACAATTCCCTGAACGATCTGGCGCGGCGGCTGGTCGAGCTGCGGCAAGATAAGCGTTACCTCGAGGGCGAGATCGAACGGGTCGCGCACGAACTTGTCGAGGCGCTCGGGCAAGGAACGAACGTAAGCGTCCGGGCGCCTTCACGCCCTCGCCCTGGCGCGTCGCGCTGCGCCGTTCGATTCTGCTCGCATGATCCAGCAGCAGACCTCAAGCGCGTCCA
>JAWXBU010000108.1:0-2792 GCA_034440255.1 Planctomycetota bacterium
CTCGCAGTCCCGCTCGAAAGATCGAGCGGGCGGCGACGCTTTTCGCGCTGCCGCCCGCTCGAGATTCGAAGCACCGATGTTTCGGTCGACTACATCAACAGCGTGCCCGACTTCTGCCCGAGCAAGCCCTTCAAACGCCCCATGACGTTCGAGTGGATCTGGCACACGCGACTCTCCGTCAGCGCCAGCATCTCGCCGATCTCTCTCATCGTGTGACCGACCTGATAATACTGCTCGATGATGAAGCGCTCCTTGTGCGTCAGCGAGCGCGTCAGGAACAACATCATGTCGCGACGGTGCAGTTCACCGATCGGATCCGTTGCCTTGCGATCTTCGAGCACGTCGACCTTCTCGATCGACGAATCGTCATCGCGGTCTTCCCACTTCTCGCTCAACGAGAACATGGTCTTCGCGCTCGCGCTCGAGATCTCGAGGGCCAACTCCGAGTGCTCCATCTGCAGCGCTGAAGCCAACTCGGCGTGCGTCGGCTCGCGACCGTACTCACCGGTCAGCTTTTGCAGTGCCTTGTCGATCTTGCCAGCCTTCAAACGCACGAGGCGCGGCACCCAGTCTTGCGAGCGCAACTGATCGAGGATCGATCCGCGGATGCGCGTCGTGCAGTACGTCTTGAACTTGATGTTGCGGTCGGGATCGAAGCCGCGGATCGCGTCCATCAGGCCGAAAAGCCCGGCAGAAACGAGGTCATCCAGCTCGATCGACTTCGGCAGCGTCTGCAGCAAGCGCTCGGCGATGTACTTGACGAGCGGATAGTGCCGCTCCATCAGCACGTTGCGCAGACGCTCGAGCTCCTCGCCCGTCTTCGGTCCACCTGTGCGCGCGACGCGGTAGTGATCCCAGATCTCCTCCGTCGGCATGTTGTCGTACTCGGGCGCGTGCACCTTCTGCAGCGTCAGCCGTTCCTTCGCCGGTCGCGCAGTCGCCGTCGGGGGTGTCATCGCGCGAAGCGACGGCAACGGAGCAGGAGTCGTCTCCTTCTTCGCAATCGGCTTCGGACCGCTCGCCTTCGCTTTCGCGGCGGTCGGAGCCTTCTTCGTTTCGGCGGCCCGCTTGGGCTCGGATTCGGTTTGCTTGGCGGGCTGTTTGCGCGGACTCATGAGGCTCTGCTTCTCCGATGGACGCGTCGCTGCCGACGCGCCGGTTCCTTCTCAGACGGTCATCAACGTGTGTACGGGTATGTCGCCGAGGCGCTTTTTGCCTTGCAAAAAGCCCAGTTCGATCACGAACGCGCACGCGACGGGGCGACCGCCGATGCGACGAATGAGCTTGAGCGCAGCTTCGGCCGTGCCGCCGGTGGCGAGCAAGTCGTCGACGACGAGCACGCCTTGATTCGGCTTGCATGCATCCAGATGGATCTCGAGTCGATCAGTGCCGTACTCGAGCTCGTAACTTTCCGAAGCGGTCTTCCACGGCAACTTGCCCGGCTTGCGGATCGGCACGAAGCCCTTGCCGAGGTGATGCGCGAGCGCGGTGCCGAAGATGAACCCGCGCGACTCGATGCCGCATACGAGGTCAAAGCTCTTCGGATCGACGGCTTTCGCGAGACCCGCGACGACTTCCTTCAAGCCGGTCGCGCTCTGGAGTAGAGGCGTGATGTCCTTGAAGAGGATCCCTTTCTTCGGGAAATCGGGGACATCGCGGATGTAGTTCTGGATCAAGGACTCCTCCGGGGACCCCGCGGTCGCGCCTCGATCCGGAAACGCTTTCCGGAGCAAGTCGACGAAGCAGGCAGTCGTAGGGATCGGACGTGAATGCGTTGGGCTTGAGTCGCCCGCTCACATCTCGTCGGGTGCCGCCGGGCCCAGCAGGCGCAAGCCGTTGGCGATCACCGCTTTCGAGGCACGAACGAGCGCGAGACGTGCGGCCGTCACGCCCGGTTCACCCCCCAAAACGCGGTTGTGGACATACCACGCATTGATGTCGCGACCAAGGCTCAACAGGTACGTCGCGATGAGCGAGGGCTCGGCCTGTTCGGCGGCAGCGCGTACCACTTCTGGGAATCGCGAGAGCGCGACGAGCAACGGACCGGCCTCTTCGAGCGCGTTCCAATCGGGAGCGCCCTGTCCTTCACCGCTTGCGGCGGCCTTGCGCAGGATCGAGGCGAGACGAGCGTGCGTGTACTGCACGTAGGGGCCGGTTTCGCCCTCGAACGACAGGATTTCGGCCTTGTCGAACACCACGTCCTTGATGCGCTCGCGCTTCAGATCGTTGAAAACGATCGCGCCGATGCCGACCTGTTCCGCGATTACGTCGGGCGAGCGGTGATCGGGATTTTTCTCGAGCACGACGCGGCGTGCTTCCGTGACGACGTCGTCGATCAGGTCGTCGAGGATCAAGACTTCGCCCTTGTTGCGGCTGGCTAGCTTGACGCGCCCAGCGCCCAGCAAGAGTCCGAAGTAGACGTGCTCGATCCGCGGTTCCCACTCGATGTGCATGCGCTTCAGCACGGCCTTGAGCTGGCGGAAATGCAATTTCTGCTCGGCGCCGACGACGTAGAGGCAGCGTTCGAAGTGGAATTCGTCGTAGCGCTGGAACATCGCCGCGAGATCGCGCGTGGCGTAGAGCGTCGTGCCGTTGGACTGGCGCAGGAGGCACGGCGTCTCGGCCAACGCCTTGTCGACGCTGTCGAGTTTGACGACGAGAGCGCCTTCACTGATCTCGGTGACGCCGGCCTGCGTCGCGCGCGCGACGGTCGGCTCGAGCAGGTTCTCGTAGAACGCTTCGCCGCGTACGAGTTCGTGATGGATGCCGAGCCTCGTGTAGGTTTTGTCGAA
>JAWXBU010000109.1:0-10540 GCA_034440255.1 Planctomycetota bacterium
GAGCGGCCGCTGAGTTGAGCGGCCGCGCATGCTCGAGTTCACCTCGACAGCGCGCTCACGCCGGCTTGGCGTGCACTTTCACCGTCTCGCCGACCGCGTTCATGATCTTGCGCAACTCGTCGTAGTCGGTGTGGCGCAAACGCATCCACGCGTTCGCCATGTATCCGCCCGACACGCCTTGCGTCTTCGAGCCGGCCGGCGGCAAGTGCGAGTCGAAGATGTGCTTGCCGAACGCGGCTTGGATCTTCTCGACACCTTCGTAACCGGTGATGACGCCGTCGCAGCTCGGGCGCAGCGCGATCATCCCGGCAGCAAAACGGCGCGAAGCGCGAGCATCCGTGCGACCGTGCACGATCGCCTTGGCCCACTCGACGTACATGTCGAGATCGTTCGCGGCGCCGTACAAGTCCCACACACGCACGCCGGGCGGACGGCAGCCGATTTCGCTGAATTTGAGGCCCTTTTCGCCGAAAAACCACTCCATGTGTGTCGCCGAAGTGCCGATCCCGAGCTCGCGGATCACCTTCTGACCCATCGTCTTGACTTCGTCGTACGAGGGATCGTCGCTGCGGTTCGTGACGAGGATCTGCGGATTGATCCAACGCGTGCGCATCGCTTCGAGCACGTTCGGGAAGTAGTGACACGCGAAGTCGTGCACGACTTTGCCTTCGATCGCGAGCGTGTCGTAGAAGCCCTCGTGTCCTTCGATGAACTCTTCGACGGCAACGGGAGCGCCGTTCGCTGCGCCCGATTCGACGATCACTTGCTCGAGTTCAGCCTCGTTGCCGGCGCGAAACGTTCCTGCTGCTCCGGCGGCCGCGCGCGGCTTCAAGATGACGGGGAAGCCGACGTACTTGACGAACGAGCGCACTTCGTCGGCCGACGATGTGCCGGTCGATTGCGCGCACGGCACTCCGGCAGCGCGCAGCGCTTCCTTCATCGCTGGCTTGTCGCGACAGAGGAACGCAGTCTTCACCGACGTGCCGGGGATCGAGCAGGCTTCGCGCACTTTCGCGACGGGTTCGGTGTGTGCTTCGACCGTGGACTCGAGGCGATCGACCCAACCGCGCGTTTGGATGCGCTTGACCGTGTCGTGCAACGCCTGCGTGTTCGTCACCGACGAAACTTGCTCGTACGCATCGAGCCAACCCTTCAGCTCGGGGTCGAGCGAGTTGACGGAGCTCTCGCCGATACCGGTGACTTTCGCCCCGACAGCCTTGAGCGCGCGCGGGAATTCCCGCTGATTTCTAGGGAAAGCCGGTTCGACGAAGATCACGTGCATAGGATTAGTCTCGGGCGGATGCCGATGAAGGACGGCGGGAGCCTACCATGCTATTCTCGAGGGCATCGAGCCCGGAACATGACAGCACTCCGAAGACACTCTCCTTCAGCGCATCACGTCTGACCCGCAGATTTTCGGCGGCAAGCCGATCATTCGTGGTCGACGTCTCGGTGCGGAGCATGTGCTCGTGATGCTAGCCGCTGGAGGGACGAACCAAGCGGTCCTCGACGCCTATCCATGGCTGGATGCTGAAGACATTCAGGCCTGTCTCGTTCTCGCAAGATGCGCACTTTCGCACGAGCGATTCGACCCACCGATCCCCGACACTGCCGTGTGATTCATGCGGATCCTGCTCGACACCTACGTGTCCGGGCGTGTGGGTGAACAGATTCGTGAGCACGGTTGCGACGTGCTCTGGAGTGGCGATATGCAGTCGGATCCCGGGGACGACGAGTTACTCGCATTGACACTGCGCGAACGGAGAATTCTGGTGACGCTCGACAAGGACTTCGGAGAACGGGCAGTCCTCAAACGCCGGTCTCACCGTGGTGTGTTGCGTCTCGTGGGCTCGAAACCCTCCGATCGCGAAAGGATTTGCCGCTCCGCGCTCGAACTCTACCAAACCGAATTGTCCCTCGGCGCGCTGGTTACGGTCGAACCGGAAGAGTTCGGATTCGGACCAACTTCAGTAACCGTTGACGGTCGAGATGGTCCGACGCGCACCTGTTCCGCTCAGAGCTGCGGAAGTCGGCGATAGAGTTCGACGTAACGCTGGATCTGATTCTCCCACGAGAAGTCTTGCGACATTCCGTTCAGCATCAAGCGGCGCCACTGCGCTTCATCACGATAGGTCCTGAGCGCACGCTGCAAGGCATCGAAGAAAGCTTGCGCGTCGTATTCCTCGAACACGAATCCGGTGCCCTGCTGCGTCATCGGATTCCACGGCTGCACCGTGTCCGCCAGTCCGCCCGTCTTGCGCACGACAGGCACCGTTCCGTAAGCCATCGAGTACATCTGATTCAGACCGCACGGCTCGAAACGCGACGGCATGAGGAACACGTCCGAACCCGCTTCGATCCAGTGCGCGAGCTCGTTGTCGTAGCCGTTCTTGTACGCGACCTTCTGCGGGAAGTTCTTCGCGAGCCAGCTGAATTGTCGCTCGAAACGCTCTTCGCCGCTGCCGAGCACGACCATGCGCATGTTCTCGCGTTGCAAGAACACGGTCATCGCCTCGGTCAGCAGATCGAAGCCTTTTTGGGTTGTGAAACGCGAGACGATGCCGACGAGCGGAGCGCGCGGATCGTGCGGCAGTCCGGCCTTCTTCAAGAGCGCGGCCTTCATCGCGCTCTTGCCTGACAGGTCGTCCTTCGTGAAGCGATGCGGGATCAACGTGTCGGTCGCGGGGCTCCACTCGTCGACGTCGACACCGTTCAAGATGCCGAACAAGTGGTCGTCGCGTTGACGCAGCATGTTCTGCAAGCCCATGCCGAGATCGTCGCCTTGGATCTCGCGCGCGTACGTCTTCGACACGGTCGAGACCGCGGTCGCGTACAGAATCCCGGTCTTCAGATAGCCGATCCGACCTTCGCGCCAATCCTCTTGATGGAAGTAGCGCGACTCGTTCGCGAGTCCGATTTCGTTCGCGACGCTGGAGGGAAAAATGCCTTGGTACGCGTTGTTGTGCAGCGTCAGCACGGTGCGCGTCTTCGCGAACAGACGATCCCACGCGTACACCGTCTTCAGGTACAGCGGGATCAGCGCCGTGTGCCAATCGTTCGCGTGGAAGACGTCCGGTGCGAAACGCATGTACTGACAGGCTTCGATCGCGGCGCGCGACAAGAACGCGAAACGCAGGTGCTCGTCACCTGAAGCATCGTAGATGCCTTCGCGGTCGTAGAAATCAGGGCACTTGACGAGATAGAGCTGCGCTTCGCACTTCGAGATGGGCGTCGACCAAATCGAATAGCGGACGACGCGTCCTGCGAATTTCATCGACAGGTCCTGCAATCCGTCGACCGGCGTCAGGATCGCTTTACTCGCTGCGATGCGCTTGTACAGAGGCAAGAACGTGCGCACGTCGTGGCCGGCGCGCGACAGATAGCGAGCGAGCGCCGCTGTCACGTCGGCCAATCCGCCCGTCTTCGCGAACGGGGCCACTTCCGAGGAAACCAGGCAGATGTCGAGCGCGCTCATCGATGTGGGGGACTCAATGGACCGTGTTGGGGCGGGTGACTCTCGAGCATCGCGGAGTGTAGAGTGCGCCCATGCGGAACGTCATCTTCGTCGCGCCTTTCGCCCTCGATGCGACCATGCGCTTCGTCACGCCGGCGGCCAGTTTGCCTGGCGTTCGACTCGCGATCATCGGCCAAGAATCAGCCGACAGCTTGCCGAAGGAATTGCGCGACAAATTGTCCGCTCACTACCGCGTCGAGGACGCGATGCGGCCCGACCAATTGCTCGCGGCGGTGAAGCAGATTTCGAAGAGTTGGGACGGCAAGGTCGATCGCCTGATCGCGATCCTCGAGCAACTCCAAGTGCCCGTCGCCGAAGTGCGTGCGAAGTTGGGCTTGCCGGGTTTGTCCGTCGAAGCGGCACACAACTTCCGCGACAAGTCGCGCATGAAGAGCGTGCTGCGCGCGAACGACATTCCGTGCGCGAAGCACCGCTTGTGCAGCGCTTCGAAAGACGCGCTCGCGTTCGCCGAAAGCGTGGGCTATCCGCTGGTCGTCAAACCGCCGGCCGGCGCCGGAGCGCGCAACACACACCGCGTCGACGACCGCGCGCAGCTCGACACGTATCTCAAATCGCAGCCGATTCAGGCCTCCGACCCGGTGCTCTTCGAAGAGTTCATCCAAGGTGAGGAGTATTCGTTCGACTCGGTCACGATCGACGGCAAGCACGTCTTCCACTCGATCGGTCGCTACTCGCCGACGCCGCTCGACGTGCTGCAGAATCCGTGGATCCAATGGGTCGTGCACTTGCCGCGCAAGATCGACGGGCCTGAATTCAAGAAGATCCACGCCGCCGGTCCGAAAGCGCTCGACGTGCTCGGCATGCAGACCGGTTTGACGCACATGGAATGGTTCCGTCGTCGCGATGGTTCGATTGCCATCTCGGAAGTCGCCGCGCGTCCGCCCGGTGCGCAGTTCACGACGCTGATGAGCTACGCGCACGACAAGGACATGTACAAAGCCTGGGTCGAGCTGATGGTGTTCGATCGCTTCGACGTGCCGGAGCGCAAGTACTCCGCCGGCGCCGCGTACTTGCGCGGACAGGGGCAAGGCCGCGTGAAAGCGATCCGCGGCTTGGAACAGGCGCAAAAAGAGCTTGGTACGCTCGTCGTCGAAGCGAAACTGCCGCAGATCGGCGCGGCTCCGAAAGAAGGTTACGAAGGCGAGGGCTTCGTCATCGTGCGCCACCAGGACACGGCCGTCGTCGAGCAGGCCTTGAAGCGCATGATCGAGCTCGTGCGCGTCGAATTGGGCTGAAAAACAGGCTGTTTTCGCCATCGGCGTTGCCTTCACGCGCACGCTAGAACAGAATCGCCCGCGCCGCTCGTCCTCCACCGTCGACTCGGAGCCCCCCCCCACGATGAACGTCTTGATGATCTCTCCCGGCTATCCGGCCGAGATGCCGCATTTCACGCGCGGTCTCGCAGAAGTCGGCGCGCGCGTCTACGGCGTCGGAGATCAAGCGCGCGAAGCGTTGACGCCCGAGCTCAAGAAGTCGATGCACGCGTACCTCGCCGTGCAGCACCTGTGGGACGAGGACGCGACCGCGCAGAAGATCAAGGAGTGGTGCAAAGGACAGTCGATCGATCGCGTCGAATGCCTGTGGGAACCGGGCATGATCCTCGCCGCTAAAGTGCGCGCGTCGCTCGGCGTGCCCGGCATGACGGTCGCGCAAACAGTGCCGTTCCGCGACAAAGTCGAGATGAAGCGCGTGCTCGAGGGCGCAGGTGTCCGAATGCCGCGCCACGCTCGCGTTCGCTCACAGAAGGAATGTTGGGACGCGGCCGAACGCTTCGGCTATCCGCTGATCATCAAGCCCGTCTCGGGCGCAGGTTCGGCCGACACGTATCCGGCGCGCGAAGCGGCTGAGTTGGAAGCGGCGCTGAAGAAGATGGGTCACTTGACCGAAGCGACCGTCGAAGAATTCGTCGAAGGCGAAGAGCACACCTTCGACACGGTCTGCGCGAACGGCAAGATCCTGTTCGAGAACATCGCTTGGTATCGACCGACGCCGCTCGTCGCGAAGTTGAACGAATGGGTCAGCGCGCAGTCGACGTGTTTGCGCGACATCGAACGCCCGGACATCGCGATCGGCCGTGATTTGGGCCGAAAAGTGCTCACCGCGCTCGGTTTCCAGAGCGGTTTCACGCACATGGAGTGGTTCAGGAACAAGAAGGGCGAGGCGGTGTTCGGCGAGATCGGCGCGCGTCCGCCGGGTGCGCGACTCGTGCACTTGATGAACTACGCGTGCGACGTCGACCTGTTCCGAGGTTGGGCCGAGGCGGTGTGCTGGGGCAAGCTCAGCCAAGACGTGTCGAAAAAATACAACTGCGGCGTCATCTTCAAACGCGCTGTCGGGCAAGGTCGCATCCAGCGGTACGAAGGCCTCGATCGGCTGCTCGAGCGCTACGGTGACGCAGTGAAAGTCGTCGATCTGAACGCGATCGGATCGCCGCGCCGCGACTGGAAGAACTCCGCGATCGGCGACGGCTGGATCGTCGTGCGTCACGCCGACCGTGAGATCGCTCTCGCCATGGGCGACGCGTTCGCTTCCGAGTTCTGCATCGTCGCGGGCTGACACTACAACTATTCATGAGTCACCACCGCGTCGTATTGCTGGGGCCCCAGCGTCTCCAGCCCACGCTGAACAAAGCTGTCGCTGCTCTGAAAGTCACGGGCCCGCTCGCCGTCATCACGGCCGGTTGGGAAGAGCGCGAGAGCGAAGATCAAGAGATGCGCGATCACCTCGGCGCGCACACGGTCAACTTGCGCGTGTATCAACGCGTCGAAGACGTGATGGAACAGGATCGCGAGCTCGCCATCGCGATCCGTGAACGGCAAGACAGATTGCGCGTGCAGCACGAGCTCTACCGCATGCGGCTGCAACACGCGATGGCTGCTGCGCGCGAATTGTTGCACCGTGAAACCGTCGACGGCTACTCGGAGATGCTCGAGGCCGAGCGCGAAGCTGCCATCGAAGCGGTGCGCACGCTCGACGGTTTTCACCTGATGAAGGTCGTCGACGTGCACCACGAATTCGAAGACCGCATGCGCCCGTTGCAGCGTGACTCCGTCGTGCGCCATCGACGCGAAATGGCTCGAATCCTGCATGAATCAGGCGCTTTGTGCATCGCCGGCGGGCACGTCGTGGCGCTTTTGCACCGCATGCGACTGTTCGATGTCCTCGACCTCGTCGATTCGATCCCGATCTTCGCATGGTCCGCCGGTGCGATGGCGCTCGGCAGTCAGGTCGTCTTGTTCCACGACAGTCCGCCGCACGGCTTGGGCAATGCCGAACTCTTCGAAGAGGGCTTGAACGCGTACTCGGGAGTCTTGCCGTTGCCGCACGCGAAGAAGCGTCTGCACTTGCACGATCGTCAACGCGTGTCGCTCTTCGCACGTCGCTTCGCTCCTGCGCAAGTCGTGGCACTCGATCCTTTGACGAAGATGGAGTGGGACGGGAAGCGCTGGAACGGCGACCGCGGCACGTTGAGGTTGACCGAGCGCGGCGTCCTCGCCCAAGCAGGTGTCGCGTGAAGGGTCTCGCTCACGAAATCGAGCGCAGTGCGCGCATGGGGCCAGGTGCCGTTGCCGCGCTCATCGAAGGCAAGCAATTCCCGGTCGTCGAAGGCCGCACCGTCACGTTCGTCTTCCGCGGCGACGTCGACGAAGTGCGCTTGCGCCACTGGATCCACGGACTTCCGCAAGCGCAGCCGTTTCACAACGTTCAGGCCAGCGATCTGTGGTTCCTCGCGATCGACGTGCCCGAGGGATCGCGCATGGAATACAAGCTGGAGATCGTCCGTCGCGGCGAACACCGGCTCGTTCAAGATCCGCTGAATCCCAACGTCGCTCTCGATCCGTACGGGGCGAACTCGGTCGTGTACGCAGCGGGATATGCGGTGCCGGATTGGTCACTGACCGATACGGAAGCACGCCCCGGCGAAATTCGCGATCACGAGATCGACTCGAGCGCGTTCGGCGGAAAGCGCCGCATCCAAGTGTATTTGCCGGCGCGTTTCCGCCCGACGCGTCGCTATCCGTTGTTGATCGTGCACGACGGCGAGGACTACGTCCGCTATGCGAGCTTGAAGACGATCCTCGACAACCTGATCCATCGACTCGAGATCCCGTCGATGATCGTCGCGCTGATCCAATCGCAAGATCGCATGCGCGAGTACGCCGACGACGCGCGGCACGCGAAGTTCCTCGTCGAAGACTTGGTGCCGCAACTCGAGCGCGCCTATCCGCTCGTCGGCAAACCCTCGGCACGCGGGCTCGCGGGGGCTTCATTCGGCGCAGTCGCAGCGCTCGCAGCTGCGTGGAGATACCAAGGATTCTTCGGCAATTTGCTGCTGCAATCGGGATCGTTCGCGTTCACCGACATCGGCGCGCACGATCGCGGCGCTGTGTTCGATCCGGTCGTGCGATTCGTCAATGCGTTCCGTCGCCAACCGGGCCATCCCTCCGAGCACATGTTCATCTCGTGCGGCGTGTACGAGTCGCTGATCTACTACAACCGCTCGCTCGTGCCTTTCTTGCAGCGCTCGGGTCTCGATGTGAAGTACATCGAGGCCAACGACGGCCACAACTGGGAGAACTGGCGCGATCGGTTGCGCGAAGGCCTGTCGTGGCTCTATCCGGGCCCGCTGTGGATGGTGTACGAGTGATTCGGTAGCAGTCGTCTCGCCTAGAGCGGGTCGGCACTCACAGTCGACGCCGTTTCTGGCTAGAATCCTCGGCCCTTTCGCGCTCGAACCGCGCGCGAATTCACCCCGCAACGCATCTCCGGAGCTCTCCACCGTGGCTCGAGTCACACGCAAGATCGGTCTTTCTCTAGGCGCAGACGTCTGCTGGCCCAAGGCGTACGAGGAGATCCTCAAGAAGCTCGATCTCGAGATTCCGATGGGGCGCGACAAAGTGCGCTTCGAAGTCGAGCGCATGTCGATCGAACCGTTCGATCTGCAAGCGCCGAAGCGCTACGACCTCGTCATCGATCGCTTGACGCACTGGTATCCGTTCCAGCGCGAGTGGATCAAGAAGTCGATCATCCTCGACGGCACCTACGTGTTCAACAACCCGTGGTCCGTGCAGTCGATGGAGAAGCACACGACGTACTGCGCGATGATGGCGCTCGGCATCCCGATCCCGAAGACGGCGCTCGTTCCGCCGAAGGAATACGAGCCGAAGACCGACTTGCAGGTCACGCTGCAGCGCTACGCGAAGCTCTTCAACCTCGGCCAGGTCGGTGATTCCGTCGGCTATCCGTCGTTCATGAAGCCTTTCGACGGCGGCGGTTGGCAAGGCGTCAGCAAGGTCGACGACGAGAAAAGTCTGTGGGCTTCGTACGACGGCAGCGGCAAGTCGATCATGCACTTGCAAGCCGGCATCATTCCGTACGACTCGTTCGTGCGTTGCATCGGTTTCGGACCGCAGACGAAGACGATCCTCTACGATCCGTCGGCGCCGCTGCACCAGCGCTACACGAACGCGAAGGACTTCATCGACGCCAAGGATCAGGCGCTGCTCGAAGACATCACGCTCACGATCAACGCGTTCTTCGGTTGGGATTTCAACTCGTGCGAAGCGCTGTTGAAGGACCACGTCTGGCATCCGATCGACTTCGCGAACCCGTGCCCGGACAGCCAAGTCACTTCGCTGCACCGCCACTGGCCGTGGCTCGTGAAGAGCTACATCCGCTGGTCGATTTTCTGTGCCGCGACGAAACGCCCGATGCGTGCGAACCTCGATTGGCAGCCCTACTTCGATATCAAGAAGAAGGGGATGCCCTACCGCCAGACGATCGCCGCGTACGCGAAATTGGCGCGTGCTCACTTCCAAACGGCTGAATTCGAAGCGTTCTGCAAGAAGCACTTGTCCAAGCTCGACGACGTCGCGAACGAGTTTTTCGGCAGCGAAACGTGCCGCGAAGCGGTGCACGCCAAAGTCGCTGCGCTGTTCCCGCCTCACGAGCACGATCAGTTCACGCAGCACTTCTTCGACGAGGTCCAAGTGTGGCGCGCCGAAGATGCAGCTTCGCGCGCTCCGAAAAAGACCTCGAAGAAAGGCCCGAGCGCGTCGGCAATGAAGTCGCGAGCGATCGTGATCAACGCCGCGCCGAAGCCAAACGCCAAGTCGCCCAAATCGTCCAAGTCCGCTCCCAAGAAATCGCTCGTCAAAGGCCGCAAGTAACCATGACCAAGGAATCTTCGACGTGGCGCTCCGAGCGCTTGGGCAACAAGGAAGTCAAAGTCGTGCGCTGGGGCGAGAGCGGTGCGCCCGTGCTCGTGTTCCCGACCGCAGCCGGTGACTGCGAAGAGGCCGAGCGCTTCAAGCTCATGCACGTGATGGCGCCGTTCCTGCAAGAGGGGCGCATCAAGATCTACTCGGTCGATTCCGTCGCGGGCCAAGCGTGGCTCGATTCGGACATGCCGCGTCATCAAGCCGCGCGCGTGCAGAGTCAGTTCGACGCGTTCATCTATCACGAGGTCGTGCCCGCGATCCGCGTCGACTGTCGCGACGACGCAGCCGAGGTCATCGTCGCCGGTGCGTCGATCGGCGCGTTCAATGCGCTCGCGTCGATCTGCAGGCACCCGGACGTGTTCAAAGCAGCGATCTGCATGAGCGGCACGTACGACCTGAAGAAGTTCATGGGCGACGAAATGACGCAGGACTACTACTACAGCTCGCCTCTCCACTTCCTTCCGAACATGGACGAGGGCGATCATCTGAAGGCGCTGCGTCAACGCTTCATCTTGTTGACGCACGGCCAAGGCCGCTGGGAATCGCCCGAGGAATCGTGGCGCGTCGCGGACGTGCTCGGCTCGAAGAACATCCCCAATCGCGTCGACGCGTGGGGCAAAGAGTGGGATCACGATTGGCCCACGTGGCGCGAGATGATGCCGAAGTATGTCGACGAGATGCTGAAGCGCTGATCGTACTGTGCCAGGGACAACCACGACGCTTCGCGCTTGCCGCTGATCGTGTGTGTACCGAGCCAGAGCAATTTTTCCCCGATGCGCTGCTA
>JAWXBU010000110.1:0-11329 GCA_034440255.1 Planctomycetota bacterium
CTCGTCGGAGTCGTCGCGAGGCGATTCACTAAAAGCAATTTCTTCGAGTGGCGGGTGCTGCCCAACCTGTGAATACACAGGGAAACGGGCCAGTATCCCACGCGATCCCCGGGTTGCGCCTCAAGAGAGCTTCCTGACAGCCCAGTGCGGCGACGATCCGGACGGCAAGGAGTATGGCGGCCAAGCGCGACATTGGAATCGGAGAGTTGGGGGGCTTCTGCTGGAGTGCGGCTCAGGCCGTGGAGTAGGCGTTGTCGTGTGCGAACGTCGACCTCTAGGAGCAGGCTCTGGAATACACCTCGCCGACTAGTAGACTCCGCCCGTCGATTCGATCGAAGTGACTCGAGCCCGCTGCACGCGTTGCATGCGGCTCCCGAAAGTGCGCTGAAAACCGCGTGTTTCCAGCCCTTTTTGCACGGAGGCCGAACGACACAGATGAGGGGCTGGACTGGATGCGAGCCGTGTGCGCCGCATGCTCGAGTCCAGGAACGCGAGGGAATCGTCCGGTTCCCTATCGAAAAAAAAAGGCCGCAATGAAACTGTCTCAAGTCACCTGCACGGGAGCCCTTGCGCTCGCCTGCTTGTTCTTCTCCACCGGCTGCGTCACGCAGCGCAACTACGACGATCTGAGCGTCTCTCTCAAGCGCGCTCAGCAGGATCTCTACGAGCGCGACGCGCGCATCGTCGAGCTCCAGAACTCGCTCGCCACCGCCAAAAAATCGGGTGCGGCAATGGACGTCGCCCGTCTGCAAGACGCCGGCATGGACGGCGACTTCGACCAGCGGATTTCGGAACTCCAGGCCAAGATCGACGGCCTGGGTCACCCGCTGGGTGACATCGAGCGCATCGACGTCGAAGGCGGATACGTGCTCGTCGTGCAGGACAAGATCCTGTTCGATTCGGGCTCGGCCGACCTCTCCGGCGACGGCAAGAAGGCGCTCGACAAAGTGGCCGGCGAGATCGAAGCCCAACCGCACGGCCGCATCTGGGTGCGCGGCCACACGGACAGTGATCGGGTCAGCAAACCTTCGACGAAGGAGCGTTTCCCGCACGGCAACCTGCAGCTCTCGACAGCGCGCGCTGTCGAAGTCGCCGCTCAATTGAACTCGAGCACCAAGGTCAAGGCCTCGGACGTCGTCGTCGTGGGGTACGGCCAATACGCTCCGCTGCGCCCGAACGATTCGGCCGAGAACAAGCGCCTGAACCGTCGCGTCGAGATCTTCGTCTCCGACAAGAACGCATCTTCGGCCGTCCCGGCCGCGGCCAAGAAGTAGTCGCACGGCGACAATGGCCCGTGGGAGCGGATCCGTCCTCACTCCACGGGCTGTCAGGCTGCCCGTCGTGGTGACGCGTTTCTCCACACGAGCCTGCGGAAGGACCTGCGCGATTTTTCGCGCGTGGGCACGTTCTCTGTCGATTCGTATCGACACGAGAGCTCTGCGGTCGCGGCACTCGAACGGCAGCAGCCGGCTGTTCGAGTGGCTACTCGGGTGGCGCTTGGGGCGGCTGGCCAGCGCACTGACGTCGGTCGCCGCTGGCGCGTTGCTCGGGGCGTGCAGTCCGGCATCGTCGGCGCGCGAGCAGGCGCTGGTCGAGCTCGAACAACTGGCCTTCGTACCGGCGGGTGCCGTACGGCTTCCGCCCTACTACACGAAGAGTGAGGTCTGCGAGATCACCGAGCCCTTGCTCGTCGATCGCTACGAAGTTCCGCGCGGGCGTTGGCTCGCTTACCAACGCAGTCTGACGGTTCCTGTCGATCCGCAACTCGCGGCGGCGGTAGCGACGTGGACGGAGGAGACTTGGTCGTGGCCTGCGACGTGGATGTCGCTCGCGGAAGCACGCGCCTTCGCCGCCTCGCGCGGCATGCGCCTGCTCACGGCGCGCGAGTGGTTGCGCGTCGCGGCGGGCTCGCGCGGCCTGCCCTTTCCCTGGGGACAGACGCGTGCCAGTATGGTCGCGAACACGGCCGATTTGGGGCTCTCGCGGCCGTTGCCGGTCGGCACGTTCGAGCTCGGCGCGACTCCGCAGTCGATCTACGAGATGTCGGGCAACGTCTCCGAGTGGGTCGAAGAGCCGATCGACACCGGATCTCCGCCTGAATCCGATCCGGAGCAGTACGCCTGGGTGATGGGTGGTTCGTTCGCGACTTCGCTCACGGCGCTCTACGAAGTCGACAAAGCAGGTCGCCTCGTGTTCCAGAGTTCGACCCTCGACCCGCGCTCGCGCGGAGACGACATCGGTCTGCGCTGCGTCGTCAGCGCGCGCACTTACTTGTCCGCACACGCCGGCGATTTCGGTAGCGACGCGGCGACACACGCGCGTCTCGTCGCAATCGGTCGGCGCTTCGGTCGCGATGCCGTGCCCTTGCTCGAAGAGTTGGCGCGCGAAGCCGCAGATGCAGAGGCCCTGCGCTGGTTGCTCGAAGGCGCCGCGAAGTGAGCGAGCTGGTTCCGAAGGAAGGTGGGCGTCCACAGTGGAGCGTCTTCAAAGCAGCGCTGGAAACACGCGGTTTCAGGCCTTCACGGCGCTTCGGTCAGAACTTCTTGCTCGACGAGAACATGGTGCGCGCGATCGTGCGCGACGCCGGTGTCGGGCCCGGCGATCGCGTGCTCGAAGTCGGCTCGGGCTGCGGCTTTTTGAGCTTGCAACTGCTGCGCGCCGGTGTCGATCTCGTATCGGTCGAGGTCGATGCGCGCCTGGTCGAGATCACACGCGAGCTGCTCGCGAACGAACCGCGCTTCCGGCTCGTCGAAGGCGACGTCCTCGCTTCGAAGCACGTGCTCGCGCCCACGGTTCTCGCGGCGTTGCCGCTCGACGCTCCCTGGCACCTCGTTTCGAATTTGCCTTACTCCGTCTCGGGGCCTGTCATGGCTTGCGCCGCGGATCTCGTGAACGCGCCGGCGTCGATGACGGTGCTGGTGCAAAAGGAGATGGCCTTGCGCGTCGCGGCACAACCGGCGACCGACGATTGGGGGCCCCTGTCGGTGCGGTTGCAGGTCGATTACACGACCGAACTCGTGCGCGATGTCCCGAGCGGGCTGTTCTGGCCGCGGCCGAAGGTCGAGAGCAGCGTCGTGCGCCTGACCCGCCGACCGGAACCCTGGCCTGTCCTGGAACGCCGCGCCCTCTCGCGCCTCGTCGACGAGCTGTTTCAGCGCCGGCGGCAGTCGCTCGGGCGTGTCTTGGGCGATCTGTGCACGCCGCGCGAGGTGGCGCGCGAGTGGATCGAACGGGCTGGATTGGAGCCCGCGATGCGCGCGGAGGACCTGGACCTCGCCACGCTGCGCCGGCTCGTGCGTGCGGATCCGCGCGAGCCCGACCGCTGAAATCCGTCGCGTTCTGTCCACCGCGGCGGAGGTTTCGAGTCAAACCAACGGCCGCGCCACAACTCCGGGTAGTTTTCCACAGGTTGCACTGCTAAGATCCCGCCCCGGATTCCGGCCCTCGAAACGCTCGCCGTATCGGAAGTGCGCTCATGCGCCCCGATCGACGCACCGCCTGGCCGCGCTATCCGCTTCTCGCCGCTGCGACCCTCGCTCTGTTTGCCCTTCGCTGTTCCGCATTTCGCGACCCATCCCACACGGGAATCTCTCCACGGCTACCAAGGCCGCTGAGGAGAGCCCAAGAGGGACGCGCCGAGCTTCGGTGTGTCTTTTCTCCGGGTCTGGAAACGAACCCGTCTGCAGGGACGAGGTGGAATTCTCTTCCGGCCGGAGGGCGCAGGAGGGCTCCGAGCGGGATAGTCTTCGGGCGTCGAAGGTCGTTTCTTTCGGTGTGCAACACGGTTTTCGCGCGGCCCAGGCGGTTGCGGCGGGTTCAGTCCCGTTGCCTCGCCCGTCCGGTCCTCGGGAGTCCGCCGTGTTTTCGTCGCCGGGCCGGCCCCTGCTCGAAGCGATTGCGAGTCCCAAGCGAACCTCCACTTCCTCATTCACGTCCTTCACACCTGACACACCGGCACTCCTGACACACCGGTTTCCTCCCTCGAACCCAATTCCCAAGAGCCCGAGCAGTCTGACCCACAGGGCCCGGTCCCAACGCCTCCTCGAGAGGGTGTCTCCGAAGCACCCAACTCGCTTTCAACGAACTGATCCCCACACGTTTCGAGCGTGCAGCGCCCTCTGAGTGGCGCGGCTTGCTCGAGTAGAAAATCTCCCGAGGTTCCGTGCAGCACGATGATTTCAAGAGCGCGATCGAGGCGGTGAAACTCCGCGCTCCGATCGAAGACGTGGTGCGCGAGCGCGTACCCGGGCTCAAGAAATCCGGCGCCTTGTGGAAGGCGTGCTGCCCGTTCCACGAAGAGCGCACGCCGTCGTTCACGGTCGATCCGCGGCGCGGGACGTGGCACTGCTTCGGTGCGTGCGGCACCGGGGGCGATCAGATC
Organism: Planctomycetota bacterium; assembly: GCA_034440255.1. Classification (GTDB taxonomy): domain Bacteria; phylum Planctomycetota; class UBA1135; order UBA1135; genus JAEUIA01. The sequence continues at coordinate 4,382 of JAWXBU010000110.1, forward strand.
TCGTTCATCCAGCGCTTCGACAACCTCGAGTTCAAAGACGCGCTCGAGATCCTGGCGGCGCGCACGGGCGTGACGCTGCCGAAGCGCAGCGCGAACTTCGAGCGCGGAGTCGAGGCGGGGGAGCAACTCCACAGCGTGCTCGAAGTCGCTTTGAACTTCTATCGCTCCAAGATGCGCACGAGCGAAGGCCAGAGCGCTGTGCGTTACTTGCGCGAGCGGGGGCTCTCCGACGTGACCGCCGAGGCGTTCGGCATCGGGTACGCGCCGAGCTCGGGTCAAGCCCTCATCGAGTTCGCGCGCACCGAGGGAATCGATCTCTCCCTACTCGAGAGAGCGAGCCTCGCTCGTCGCAACGACGAAGGTCGCGCGTACGACTTCTTCCGCGGGCGCCTGATGATCCCGATCAAGGACGTCAAGGGTCGCGTCGTCGGTTTCGGCGCACGCCGGTTGTCCGACGACGACGAAGCCGGGCCGAAGTACGTCAACTCGGCCGAGACCGATGTGTTCAAGAAGGGCACGCTCGTCTACGCACTCGATCGCGCGATCAGCGCCGTGCGCAAGAGCGCACACATCGTGCTCGTCGAGGGTTACACGGACGTGATGGCCGCGCATCAGTGCGGCGTCGCGACCGTGGTCGCGGTGCTCGGCACGGCGACGACGGACGATCATGCAGCACTCATCCGTCGCACGGGCGCGCGCCGCGTCAGCTTGGTGTTCGACGGTGACGAAGCCGGTCGCAAGGCGGCGTACAAAGCGTTGCACGGACTCCTGCCACTCGAAGTCGAGATCGACGTCGTGTCGCTCACGGGCGGTGTCGACCCCTGCGACCTGTGCGTGAAGGACGGCGCGCAAGCGTTCTTGGCCGAGCTCGAACACGCGCGCGGTTGGTTCGAATTCTTGGTGGCCGGACTCGGCGGCAAGAGCGGCGTGGAGCTCAGCCAAGACGTCGATCGCGTTCTCGAACTGATGCACCGCTTGTCGAAGCCCGTGTACCGCGACTCACGCATTCGCGATCTGGCGCGCGAGCTCGAACTGCCCGTCGCAGGACTGTTCGAGCAATACAAACAGATCGAACAACGCCAGCGCGGCGTGATGCGGACGCCGGCACGCATTCCGATCGCCGTGAACGCGGCCCAGGCGGAACCCTCGCCGAAGGATCGCATTCTGATCGGCACGTACGAGCAGCTGATTTTGGCCGAGTTGCGCGACGTCGCATTGTGCTCCGTCATCTCGACCGAGATCGCGCATTGCGAGGATCCCGATCTACTCGCGATCCACGACGCGATCGGTTCCGTGCTCGACGCCGTCGACGATGTCGCGCGCGTCAACGACGGCGCCGTCTTCACCGCGCTCGGCGACAGTCCGGCGCGCGCGCGGCTCGAGCGCTTGATCGCGAAGATCCCGGTCGAGCGCGAGGACGCCGACGGCAATCTGCTCGCCGGTGAAGAGCTCTACGACCGCCGCGCACACTTCCAAGGCGCTTGGAATTGCCTGAAAGATCGCTTGCTCGCGCGCGAGGAAGCGGAATTCAGGCGGTGCCTCATCGCCTCGGACGACCTCCAAGTCCAAAACCCGTCCGATCCTGCTTTCGTTGCGGCGCTTCAAGACCTACGTGAGGTCGAAGCGCGCGTTCGCGAACGGAAGTTGGATCTCGCTACGCTATCCCCAGTCCGTCCCCACAGTGAAAAAGTGAAACACCATGGCTGAGAAGATCGAGGAGACGATCAAGCATCTGGTCGAGGAAGGGCGCAAGAAAGGCGTCCTGACTTATTCCGAGATGAACAAGCTCTTGGAGGAGCAATTCCTCCCTCCGGACAAGATGGACGCCGTCTTCGTGGCTCTCGAAGACGCGGGCATCGAAATCCAGGACGACGCCGAGACCGCTGGGGCTCGCGCCGAAGAGAAAGAAGAAGGCAGCCCGCGCGCCGTGAACATGGAGTCGGAAGACTCCGATCACGACGACGAATTGCCCGAGACGATTTTCCCGCGCTCGTCGATGCCCGAGAAGATCGACGACCCGGTGCGCATGTACTTGACGCAGATGGGCGAGATCCCGCTGCTCACGCGCGACCAGGAGATCTATCTCGCGAAGACGATCGAGATCACGCGCAAGCGCTTCCGCAAGAAGGCGATGGGATCCGGTCTGTGCATGACGGCCGCGCTGAAGACGCTCGAAGAAGTCGAACGCGGTGAACTGGCGTTCGACCGCACGCTCAAGGTCAATCCGAATCCGAAGCCCGACGACGATCCCAAGATCGTAGAGACGCTCGGCAAGAACTTCCTCGCGAAGCGCCTGCCGGTGAACCTCGTCACGATCCGCCGCTTGATCGGGCAGATCCAAGAGGAGTACCGCCCGCTGCTCGATCTGAGCTTGTCGAAGAAGCGCAAGAGCGAGCAGCTCGAGAGCGTGCAGTGCGTGCGCCGCAAGCTCGTGATCCTCATCGAAGAGTGTCACCTCCAAGTGAAGAAGGTGCGTCCGTACATCGACAAGATGGAGGACCACTACCGCGAGATGCGCTCGATCGAACGCAAGCTCGCGGCCTTGAAGGGGAACAAGAAAGCCGGTTCGCAGATCCGCGAGTTGAGCGATCAGTTGAAGGAATTCGAACTCGAGTGCTTGGAGCCGGCGACGCGGTTGAAGCGTCGCGTCGACCAAGTGCGCCTGCACTTCGCCGAGTACGAAGACGCGAAGCGCAAGCTCAGCTCGGGCAACCTGCGCCTCGTCGTGTCGATCGCCAAGAAGTACAGGAACCGCGGACTCTCGTTCTTGGACCTCATCCAAGAAGGCAACACCGGCCTGATGAAGGCGGTCGAGAAGTACGAGTACCGCCGCGGCTACAAGTTCTCGACGTACGCGACGTGGTGGATTCGTCAAGCGATCACGCGCTCGATCGCCGATCAAGCGCGCACGATCCGCATCCCGGTGCACATGATCGAGACGATGAGCAAGCTGCGCAACGTCACCAAGAAGTTGGTGCAGCAGAAGGGCCGCGAGCCGAGCGTCGAAGAAGTGGCCGAGGCCACCGGCATCTCGGTCGACGAAGCCAAGCGGGTGATGAAGATCTCGAAGCACCCGATCTCGCTCGATCGCCCGATCGGCGAATCGGACGACTCGTACTTCGGAGACTTCATCGAGGACGAATCGGCCGAGAGCCCGCTGGCGGCCGCCGGTCACGAGATGCTGAAGGAGCGCATCGACGAGGTGCTTTCGACTCTCACCTTCCGTGAGCGCGAGATCGTCAAGCTCCGTTACGGCATCGGCGACGGTTACACCTACACTCTCGAAGAGGTGGGCCGCATCTTCCGCGTCACGCGCGAGCGTGTGCGCCAGATCGAAGCCAAAGCCGTGCGCAAGTTGCGTCACCCGGTACGCGCTCGGCAATTGGCGAGCTTCCTCGACGGCGTCACCATGCCGGATGATTCCGACATGGCGGATGTGCCGATGGACGCTGACTGAGCACTGCGGCGCCTGCTGAGCGCCTCCTCTCCCAACGAAAAGCCGCCGCCGGAGTGTTCCTCCGGCGGCGGCCTTTTCAGAGTTCCGGCGGTCGAGGGTGGCGCCCCAGTCACGTCGCCCCTAGACTCCTTCGCCGCATGAAGGCCGTTCTCCAGGCGCTCCTCGATCTCCAGGTCGTCGACCGCGACCTCCACAAAGTTCAGATCGAGTTGAAGCGTCTCCCCAAGGAGCGCGCCGCCCGTCGGACCGAGATCGACAAGCTCCTCGCGAAGGTCGCTGATCTGCGCACTCAAGCGAAGACCGCGAAAGTCAAAGTCAAAGAGTTCGAGGACGCCGCCACGACTTCGCGCCAGCGCATGCGCAAGCTCGAGAACGATGCAGCGAATTCACGCGCCGACATGGCGCTGCTCGCGCATTTTCAGCACGAGATCAAGAACTTGAAGCGCGACATCGGCAACGCCGAAGAACAAGGCATCGCGCTGCTCGAGCAAATCGAGGGCTACGACAAAGAAGCCGCCGAGATCCAGAAGAAGGTCGACGACGAAGAGAAGATCTTTGCCGAGTTTGCATCGAACGTCGAGCGCGAAACCACCGCCGCCGATGCGAAGCGGGCCACGCTCGAGGCCGAGCGCAAGAAGCGCATGGGCCAGAGTTCGATTCCGCCCGAGGCCCTGTCGACGTACACGCGCTTGCTCGTGGCGCGCGATGGCACGCCGCTCGCGGCGCTCGACGGTCGCACGTGCCAGGCTTGTTACATCGAGATGCCGACGAACATGGTCGTGCGCGTCGCGCGTGGTTCGGAGCTCGTGCCTTGCCCGAGCTGCGATCGCATCCTCTACATTCCTTGAATCGACGCACGCGTCCAAGCGTCGCATTCGGTCCGCACTCGCAGATCCGAGGTTGCTGATGAAATTCGCACTCGTTCATTCCGTCGCTCCGCTCGCGGCGCTGGCTTTCGTCGCTCTCACAGCGAATGTCGTCGACGTGCCGACGTTCGCGCCGCAAGAAGGACTCGTCCTCGACCGGACGCTCACGATGAGCGGCACGCGCGACTTGCGCGCCGAGTCCATGGAGGTCGGCGACGAACGGCAGACGAATCCGGACCCGTTCACGCACATCGAGATCGCGTGGAAGCACGTCGTCGTCGACGAGTTCGTGAAATGCACGGAGGAGCGCGTGTCGAAATTGAAGCGTACCTACGAGACGCTGGAAAAAAGCCGCACGGAGACGCGCAAGGACCAAGCGGGCGCCGAAAAATCGAACAAGGTCGTCGAGACGTGCGCGCTCGAAGGCAAGTCGGTGCTCTTCGTGTGGGATGCGGAGAAGAACGAGTACGCGAAGAGCTTCGCAGGTGAGGGGGACGAGGAGTTGCCCGCCGACATCGAAGCCGACATGGACTACCGCGAGTTCCTCCCTGAAAAGGACGCGGAAATAGGCGCTAAATGGGAGCGCGATTTCGCCGACGTGAAGCTGTACTTACTGCGCCCGGGCGGCGATCTGCCGTTCAAATCCGAGGTGCCGCCGCGTCCGCTCGATCTGCGCATGCGCGCGGCGGTGTGGGATGCCACGAGCGGCAAAGTTGCATTCACCTGGATGCCCGACACGGAACTCGACGGGAAGAAGCTCGCGAAGATCCACTTCAAGGGCACGAACAAGGTCGAGGCGGTCGAAGACGCGAAGGCCGACGAGAAAGGCCCGTCGCGGCTGGCAGTGAGCGACGATCAGACCTTCGAAGGTGACCTCTTGTGGGACACTGTCGCAAATCGTGCGCATTCCCTCGAGTGGAGTGCGAAGGGCACGATGGTGTTGAAGGTGTCCTTGCCTGCGAAATCTCCGGGCGGCGAGGACGCGACGGTCGTGCAGGCGTTCACGTTCGACACCGCGTACGACTACACGGCCTCGTTCGAAGTGCAGTAGGCGCCTTGGCGCGTGCCGCGCCGCACGAGTTCCGCGGCGAGAAGTGAGCGCAGATCACTGCGCCGGAGCGCGCTCCAATTCGGCGCGAGCAAGTCCGCCGCCGTCGCGTCACCTGCGATGCGGTGAAGCACTTGTTCGGGCGAAAGTCGTTCGACGAAGTCGGCGAGCCACTCGACGTACGTCTCGATCGAGAGCGTCTCGATCTCGCCCGCGCGCCACGCTTTCTCCATCTGCGTGCGGCGCAACACCATCAAGTGGTGGACTTTGACGCCGTCGCAGCGCGCGTGTCGCAATGCTTCGGCAGTCTTGCGCGCACCCGCGCGTCCGTCGCCGGGCAGACCCAAGATCGCGTGGCCGACCAGCAGGAAACCGCGTGATTTCACGCGTTTTGCAGCATCTTCGAACTCGGCGAGTGTGTGCAAGCGGCGAATCGTGCGTTGAACTTCGTCGTTCGCGGTCTCGAGCCCGAGTTCGATCCACACTTCCACACGTCGAGCCAGTTGCTCGAGCACGTCGAGCGACTCATCGCTCAAAGTGTCCGGCCGTGTGGCGATGCTCACTGCGCGAATCGGCGGCGTTGCGTCGGCGAGTCGATCGGCGACGACCGCGAGCACGCTCTCGAGTCGCTCTTTCGAAACATAGGTGTTCGAGTACGACTGGAAGTACGCGATGGCCCCGACGTCGTCTCCGCGCCGCGCGACACGCTTCAATCCGAGGTCCAATTGTCGCGCCAGATCTGCGCCGCTCTTCAGCGCTCCGGTGCCCGAACCCTCGACGTCGCAGTACGTGCATCCGCCAAATCCCTTCGTGCCGTCGCGATTCGGGCAAGACGATCCCGCGTCGAGTGCGATCCGAAAGACGTCCTGGCCGTAACGCTCCGCGAGCCAAGGTTGCAACGCGCGAAAGGGGAGTGCGAGCGTTGCCACGAATGGTGAGTGTACCGAGCCAGAGCAATTTGTCCCCGATGCGTCGCACGCCAAAATTCGACCTGCGCAATGCGATCGAACGAAACCTGCAACCGAATAGAGGACCGATCGTTGTTCTTAGGAGAAAGGACGGAGCAACATGCCCAGAGGACTCAGACTCGATCGACCCGACAGTTGGCACCACGTCACGAACAGAGCGATCGCTCGAAGAACATTGTTCGAGGACGCTCGTGACGTGCGGCTCTTTCTCGCACGACTGGCACACGTCGTTCGTGCAGGGCTGATCGAGGTCCATTCATACTGTGTGCTGACGACGCACTTTCACCTCCTCGTGCGCAGCCCTACGGGTGAATTGTCTGCTGCAATGCAGAGCGTCGAGAACGAGTATTCGCGCTGGTTCAATCGGTCGAGGAAGCGCGACGGACCGCTCTATCGCGGTCGATTCCTGTCCAAGCCGGTCGAGACGCTCACGTACCGACGACACCTTGTTGGTTACATCGATGCGAATCCAGTTCAAGCGGGACTCGCGACCGCTCCCGCTCTGTATCCGCACTGCAGTGCTCGACACTACGCTCGAGGGAAGGGGCCTCCATGGTTGTCGCGTGGCTGGGTGGAAAACCACGTGAAGGAGCGAATGAACCTCACCGA
>JAWXBU010000111.1:0-5356 GCA_034440255.1 Planctomycetota bacterium
CAGCCTGTCCGCCTGCCTCGCCTCAGTCTGTCCGCCTGCCTCGCCCGCAGCCGCCCCTCGTCGCCTCACTCGCTCAAGGCAGCCTGTACGCCTCACTCGTCGGTTTGACCGCTCGCGCAAAATGCAGCGGCCGGCGCAAATTCCCCGGCCGCGGCGTGAGGCGTGTCTTCGCGAGCCACTCGCGGAACACAGCCATCGATTTCTCGGTGTCGACTTCCACATCCCCATAGCGATCGCCCGGCCGAGCGCGTTCGACCGTCACAGCTTGATGCCAACAGTGCATGCCCGACACCGGATCCGGCTGCACGGGGAACGTCAGGTTCTGATGTACACCGCCGTCGGTCCACCAGATGCGTTTCGAATCTCTGTCGCTCGAAGCGAACGGTTGGATGTCTTCCGTGCGACGGAACCGAAAACGACCAGGCGCCAGCTCTTCCTTCACGACTTTCGCGCTCGCCCATTTGTCCGTGCCGACGTCGTCGAACAAGCGCCAACGCCCGAGATGGTGACTGCACGCGACGACGCCGGGACGCATGCCTTCGGTGACCCACGCCTTGTTGACGAAGTGCCCGATGCGCGTCGAAACACGCACCAAATCCGTCGTTTCGAGCCCGAGCTTCGCCGCATCCTCAGGATGGATCCACACGGGATTCGTGTTCGAGAGTTCGTACAACCACTTCGCGTTGCCTGAGCGCGTGTGAATGAGCGTCGGCAAACGGAACGTGGGGATGAGCACGTACTCGCCCTTCGACACATCCATTTTGCCGCGATGGATGTGGCTCTCGATGTACGCCGGTAGCGCGTATTCGGGCCAACCCCAATCGGCCATCGTCTTGCTGTAGATCTCGAGGCGTTTCGAGGGCGTAGCGAAACCCGCGCGAGGCGCACCATCGACCTGTACGCCGACCGGTTTGCCCGCCTTGACGACCGTGTTCGTCGCGTCGGTCGCTGCACCGTCGAGTTCGAGAGCAGCCAGCTTCTTCTTGTGACCTTCGTACACGTCCGTCGACACGAGGAACGCGCCGTGGCGACGCATGTACTCGAGCGGCGACATCCCGTGCTTCTTCGCCTCTTCCGGTAGCCCCGGCACCGAGTTCTCGAAGATCCACTGGTAGTACTCGTCGACGGTGATGCGCTCACCCTTGCGATAGGGCGATTCGTAGTACTTGCGGATGCCGAGCGAGCCGTCGGGATCGATGCGCCAGCTGAGCGCGATCCAGAATTCGTCCTCTTCCCACACCTCGCCCGGATTCGTCTCGTGCGTGTACTCGATCTTCTCGCCCGCGCGTTCGGCGACGACGCGCTGCACCGGTTGACGGAAGCTGATCCATTTCGCGGCGTGCGTTTCTTGACTCATCAAGTCGTGACGCTCGGCGCCGTGACCCATCGGCAAAACGTAGTCGGCGTATTGCGCGGTCTCGTTCCACGTCGGTGTCAACGCGGCGTGCAACTCGATCTTCGTTTCGTCGCGCAACATGTTCTCCCACAACATGCCGTCGGGATTCGTCCACACCGGGTTGTAGACGCGCGTGAAGTAGGCCGCGATCTTGCCGCGGCCGTCCGCGATCAAGTGGGGGAGCAAGTAGCTGAGCTCGTGGTGGCTGAGCGGATATTCCTGCGGGAAAAGCAGCTCACTCCACGCATTCTGCGCCGGTGGTTTCATGAACGGCGGCGGCACGAACTTCGTCTGCGAATTCAAGTTGGTCCCGCCCGGCGTCCCGATCGAGCCGACGAGCACGCACAAGAATTCGAGCGTGCGCGCAACTTGCCAACCGCCCTCGTTGCCCGACGCCGCGTTGCGCCACACGTGCGAAGCAAACGCACCTTTCGCATTGCCGATGCCGCGCGCGACTTCCACGATCGTCTCTGCGGCGACGCCGCATTCTTTCTCGGCCGCGGCTGGCGTGAACTTCGCGTAGTGCTTCTTCAGCTCGGTGATGAACGACTCGAACGTCTTGGGTGCCGTCGGCGCCATCGCGTCGAGGAAGTCGCGCCAGTTGACCCAGTCCTCCATGAACTTGGCGTCGAACAAGCGCTCTTCGAGGATGACGTGCGCCATCGCGAGCAAGAGCATCGCTTCGGTGCCGGGCCACGGCGCCATCCAGTAATCCGCCATCGAAGCCGTGTTCGAAAGGCGCACGTCGATGACGGCGAGCTTCGCGCCCTTCATCTTGCCGTCGATGATGCGTTGCGCGTGCGGGTTGAAGTAATGGCCGGTCTCGAGATGCGACGAGAGCAGCAGCATGAACTTCGAATGCTCGTGGTCGGGCGCGGGACGATCGGCGCCGCTCCACAGCGCATATCCGAGGCGCGCGGCGGCGGAGCACACGTTCGTATGGCTGTTGTGGCCGTCGACGCCCCACGATTGCAGCACGCGATCCATGTAGCCGTCGTGACCCGGACGACCGACGTGGTACATGACCTCGGTCTTGCGGCCTTCGACGATCGCAGCGCGAATCTTCGCGGCGAAAACGTCGAGCACTTCGTCCCAGCTCGTGCGCTCGAACTGTCCCGCACCGCGCGGACCGACGCGCTTCATCGGATACAGAATGCGCTGCGGATCCTGGATCTGATTGAGCGTCGCCGGCCCTTTCGCGCAGTTCTTCCCGCGGCTGCCTGGGTGATGCGGATTGCCTTCGAGCTTGCGAATCTCGCGCGTCTCTTTGTCGACGTACGCGACGAGCCCGCAGGCCGCTTCGCAGTTGAAACACGTCGTCGGCACGAGCGTGTAGCGCTTCTCGACTTTGCGCGGCCACGCTTTGCCGTCGTACTCGGTCCAGTCGTCCCACTGGTCCATGGGGGGAAACGACGCCAGCGGTGTGACTTGCCAGAAATCAGGATCGTGCGAACGGCTCATGAGATTCTGGATCATAGCTTCCGAGCGAAGCATCGAATGCGGCGCTGAAATTGAATGGGATCACCGTCCGACGCATCGATACCTTCAGCGCATGCCCCTGTCTTGGAACGACATCCGCGATCGTGCCACCGCATTCGCCAAGGAGTGGTCGAAGGAGACCGCCGAACGCGCCGAATCGCAGACGTTCTGGAATGAGTTCTTCGCGATCTTCGGCATCAGCCGCAGGCGCGTTGCGAGCTTTGATCGGCCGACGATCAAAGCGACGGGAACGACCGGATTCAACGACTTGTTTTGGAAGGGCATGCTCATCGCGGAGCACAAGTCGCGCGGCGCCGATCTCGACAAAGCCTACCACCAAGCGCTCGACTACTTTCGCGGGCTGAAAGAGCGCGACTTGCCGCGTTGGGTGGTTGTCACCGATTTTGCTCGGTTCCGCCTCTACGACCTCGACACGAATGAGAAGCACGAATTCTCACTCAGCGAGTTGCCGAAGCACATCAAGCGCTTCGGGTTCATCGCGGGATACCAAGTCCAAGCGATTCGCGAGCAAGATCCGGTCAACGTCGATGCCGCCGAACGAATGGGCGTGTTGCACGATCTGCTCAAGGCAAGCGGGTAAACGGGACATCCGCTCGAGCTGCTGCTCGTTCGATTGCTGTTCTCGATGTTCGCCGACGGCACCGGCATTTTTCAGCCGGCGCAGAGTTTTCGCGAGTGGTTGGAGGCTCGCACCGCCGAGGACGGATCCGATCTCGGAGCACAGCTCGCACAGTTCTTCCAAGTCCTGAACACGCCTTCCGAGCGCCGCGCGACGACACTGGACGAGCAGCTCGCCGCGTTTCCTTACGTCAACGGCAAGCTGTTCGACGAAGCGCTTCCGATCGCGTCCTTCGATCGGACGATGCGCGAAAAAGTGCTCGACGCGTGCAAGCTCGACTGGAGCAAGATCAGCCCAGCGGTCTTCGGCGCGCTTTTCCAGTCCATCATGGACAAGGACAAGCGCCGCGACTTGGGCGCGCACTACACGAGCGAGGAGAATATCCTCAAGGTCATCGGCCCCTTGTTCCTCGACGAGATGCGCGCCGAGTTCGAGTCGATCGAGAAAAACAAGTCTGCACTCGCTGCGTTTCATTTCAAGCTGCGCCAGCTGACGATTTTCGATCCGGCCTGCGGTTGCGGTAACTTCTTAGCCATTTCGTACCGGGAGTTGCGTGAACTCGAACTCGATGTCCTGCGCGCTACCCAGACACCCGGACAGAGGATGGTGGACATCCACGACCTCATTCGTTTGGACGTCGACCAGTTCTACGGCATCGAGATCGAGGAGTTTCCGGCGCAGATCGCTCAGCTCGCGTTGTGGCTGACCGACCACCAGATGAACCAGCGCGTCAGCGCCGAGTTCGGCTTCTACTTCGCGCGCATTCCACTGCGCACGACACCCCACATCGTGCATGGAAACGCGCTCCAAATGGCGTGGGACGACGTCGTTCCGATCGATCGCTTGACGCACATCCTCGGCAATCCGCCGTTCATCGGGAAGCAGCATCAAACGCCTCAGCAGAAGCGAGACCTCGCCGATGTCGCAGGCGAAATCTCGAATCCGAAGGTGCTCGACTACGTCGCCGCTTGGTACTTGAAGGCCGTTCCTCTTGTTCGTTCGTCGACGGTGCGCTGCGCATTCGTCTCGACGAACTCGATCACCCAGGGAGAACAAGTCGGCGTGCTCTGGAACGAACTGCTTCGCCGGGGGATTCGAATTCAGTTTGCACACCGCACGTTTCGGTGGTCGAACGAGGCGAGTGGTGTGGCTGCGGTGCACTGTGTGATCATCGGGTTCGGGTCGAAGGACCTGTCACGCAAGTTGCTGTTCGAGTACGACTCTGCTAGTGGTCCGGCGCATGTCGTCGAGGCCGCGAACATCAACCCCTACCTCGTCGATGCGGCCGATGTGTTGCTCGAGCGACGTAAGAAACCACTGTGCCAGGTGCCGCAGATGGACTTCGGGAATATGCCCAACGATGGCGGGCACCTCTTGCTCGAAGAGGATGAAAAGCAAGCCCTGCTCGCCGTCGAGCCTGAAGCCAAGCGCTGGATCCGGATGTTCTTGGGAGCCGCAGAGTTCATCAACGGGGAGAAGCGGTGGTGTCTGTGGCTCGTCGACATAGACCCAACGGAATTGCGCGAGCTTCCTGAAATCAGTCGGCGCGTTGCTTCGGTCAAGGCTCTGCGCCAAGCGAGTTCACGAGAAGGCACGCGCAAGCTGGCTGCCTATCCGACGAGGTTCGGTGAGATCAGGCAGCCAACGACCGAGTATGTGCTCATTCCTCGTCACTCGTCCGAAGCGAGAGCCATCATCCCGATGGCTCCGATGTCGCCGCAGATCATCGCCGGCGACAGCAACCTGCTGATTCCGAAGGGTTCCCACTACCACCTTGGCGTACTTTCCTCGGCTATGCACATGGCCTGGGTCAGTGCCGTTTGCGGGCGGATCAAGAGCGA
>JAWXBU010000112.1:0-14749 GCA_034440255.1 Planctomycetota bacterium
ACGCACCCGGCCGCTCGCGTCGACGAACTCACGCCCGATCGCTGGAAGGCGCTCTTCGGTGTCCAGGCCAAAAGCTGAGGGACCGGCGGACGCTTACGACAAATGCCATCCAGTGCTCACGCGCAAGGACATGATGGGCGCGTTCGAACTCGCGTTCTACGGTTGGCTCGAAGGCGCCGCGCACCAGTTCTTCGGGCCGAACAACGCGACGGATCTGTGGGAGGTCAAGAAGCTCAACCACACAGCCATGGTGCACTTGAGCGTGGGCGCTGCACACGAAACCTCTTCCGGTTGGGCGTCCTGCTCGTTGTCCACAACTCCCGTCAGAACTTGCGACTCTTCTGCAACACGTCGTCGAGCGTCTTCACCGTCTCGTCCCGCGCCGCATCATCCAGATCGAGGATCTCCTGCAGCGCGATCCCGATGTGCGGAATGTACGTCTCGATATAGTTGCGCTTGTCGAATTCCGACTGCAAACGCTTGCCCTTGCGGATGTACGTGCCCAAGCGTCGACCGCATTCCTGCAGGCCGAGCTTGATCTCCTTCATGATCTCTTCGTAGGAGGCGATCGCTTCCTTCGACTCGGATGTGAAGGGGACCCACACGCTTGCGATGTGCACCATCACCGCCATCGCGCCCAACGGCAGCGCGCCCTTCGGATGCTGCAAACCGTACGCGCGCCAATTCGTTTGGATGACGGCCTTTGTGACCGCGCACGCAGCTTGTTGATGCAGGAGGGGCACACGGTTGGCGAAGCGCAGCACGCGGATCGGTTCGTCCGCGTTGCCGACGAGTTCTTCGGTCGCGACGACGGCCTTGTCCTTCTTCACGATGCGACCTTCCGTCGTCACATCGAGCCCGACACCGCCCGGCTTGCCGTACGCGATACCGACTTCGATCACGAACGGATTGCCGCGGTACACCGCCGGCGTGCGTGAATTGGCGAAATAGAAATCGGCCTCGAGCTCTTTCTTCAAGCCTGACAGCACCAGCTCTTCGCCGATCGGCGAGATGCAGTTCGTGCTCGGCGCCATGATCTTCGACTTCTGGATCGCGACGTGCAGCGCACTCGCTTCCTCGCGCGCGATGCGCGCCGGATGCGCTTTCTCCGAGACTTTCGCGAGCTTGCAGATGTCGAGCGCGACCTTTGGCCCGACGCGCGAGAACTCTTCCTGCATGAAACCGGTCAGCGTGCGCGACTCCGTTTCCTTCAACATCCCGATCAAGCGACCGAGTTCGACCCCGTGCGGATGCGGTTTGATCTCTTCGACGGCAGCGGGCAGTTCCTTCGTCGAACGTTCGTACGTGACCTTCTCGGCACCCGGATCGGTGTAGTGGATCGTGACGTGCGGATTCGCGATCGCCGTCTGCTTCAAGTACATGTCGACCGAGCGCAAACCTTTCTGGTAGCGCGCTTCCATCTCGATCTCGACGCGCGTGCCGTGATCCTTCTCCCACGCGCTCGTCTTCTTGTCGTGGATGTCGGGCTTGTTCTGCGCGGTGTCGACGGACAACAGGAACTCGTGCGCTTCGGCGCGTTTGCTCGTGCGCGACAAAATGCGCGCCGGTTTGCCGGTCGTGAGTTGGCCGTACATGACGGCCGCGCTGATGCCGATGCCTTGTTGACCGCGCGATTGGCTGAGCTTGTGGAACTTCGATCCGTACAGAAGCTTCCCGAACACTTTGCCGATCTGCTCGGCGACGATGCCCGGACCGTTGTCCTCCACGATCATGCGGAAGCGGTCTTCGCCCGTCGGCGTGATCTCGACCGAGATTTCGGGCAGGATGCCGGCTTCCTCGCACGCGTCGAGCGAGTTGTCGACCGCTTCTTTCACCGCGGTGAGCAGCGCTTTCAGCGGCGAATCGAATCCGAGCAAGTGCCGGTTCTTCGTGAAGAACTCTGCGACCGAAATGTCGCGTTGCTTCGTCGCCATTTCGGCGGCCGACTTGCGCGTGCCAGTGCGCTCGCCCGAGTCGCTCGACTTTTCGGCCTTAGCCTTCGCCTCGACCTTCGTGGACGCCGCGGGCTCGCTCTCGACGGGAGTCTCGACAGTCGCGTTCTTCGCAGGCTTGGAAGGGGCTGATTCGGCTGTTTCCGAGCCCTTTTTAGCGCTCGCCTTCTTCGCGCCCGCCGGTTTCTTGGAGCTCACGCGCTCCTCCTCGTTCTCGATCTCGTCGAAGAGCGTCGGTGTTTGGTCCGTGGTGTCGTCCATGCCCGCCTATCTATCAGTCCGCCGCGCGACGCTCAACCGAGGAGACGCCACACTCCCCACGCGAAGAGCAACACGGGCGGAGCGGACGACAGACAGCCGATCGAGAGGAAGCGTTTCTGCAGCGAACCGGCGCAATGCGGACACACGCGCGGCGTCGGTTTCGTGAGCGCGCTGCCGCAGTGCGGGCACGTTTTCGTATTGAGAATGCGAGGGGACATCAGGCGCCTTCGATGGGTGAGGGCGAGAGCGTACCGTCGCACAATCCGAGCGCCGCCGCTTCGTCGCGAAAACGAGTCAACGCGCGCTGCATGGCCGCGCCGGGCTCGTACAGACATTCTTCGACGAGGTAGCGGCGACATTTCTCGGGCGGAAGATTCCAGGTCGCGGCTGCTTCGTCGGCGAGCTTCTCGCGCGCCGCACGACCGCGAGTGCGTGCGCGTCGAAACGCCTCGACGTGCGGTTCTTCGAGCGCAGCATCGGCCCGCACGATCCAACACGCGAACACGAAAGGCAGCGCGGTTCGCAGAGCCCACTCGCGTGAGGGATTGAAGACCGGCAGTTCGGGCTCGGTCCAGTGCTCGCGCAAGGCCGCGTCGCCGATGCGCAGCCAAGCTTCGGTTGCAGCTTCGCGTGGATCGCGGCCGGGCGCGACCTCGACGAATTCAGGCGCTGTTTGCGGTTTGCCGTTGCCCGGCGCGTCGAGATCGCGACCGCACAGAATGCGCACGAGCGTCGCCGCCGCGCGACTGGCCGGATCGAGCGCGATCGAGCGCACGTCCCGAATCGGTCGGCGCAAGAACAGCTGCACGCTGGCGACTTCGCTCGCGCCTGCGACGGCGATTCCGTCGATGTAGCGATACCCCGGCGCACGGAACAACTCGATCGAACTGACGAGCGCGACGTCGAGCTCACCGCTACGCAAGCGCACGACGAGTTCCGCAGGGACGTGCTTCGAAAACTCGATTGCAGGTTCGTGCTCGAGCCCCAGATCGAGCGGTCGCCCGACGAGGTAGGGGACGCTGCCGACGCGCAATCGTCGCAGCGCAGTGTGGTCGGCGACGGGCATTCCGACGATGGTACTTCGCGACGCCGCACGAACCATGCGCCAACCTCCGGCGTCGTCGTGGTTGCTTCCCGGCGCGATGCTTTCGCTCGCGCGTCGACTCGCTGTTGGCGAAGTTTCCAGGGATCGTGTCGAATGTCCGCCCGCATTCGTGCATAGGGCTCGCCCAATCCTCCCATGATCCAACTCGACGGCATTCTCGGTTCACTCGTTCGCGGAGCACTCGGTGCGCGCGCCAAACCGCACAACCAAGTCGCGCGTTTTCTGGGCGGCGGCAACAAGTCGTTCCTCAACACGGGCACGATTTTGACTGCGGCGGCTCTGGGATTCGGCGCGTACGAAATCTGGCGCACGCGCGGCGGCGGATCGACCGCGAACGCGACGATCGGCGGTAGCGGACCTCTGTCGCCGGACAGTCTGCCTGCGAACGTGATGCCGACTCGTCCGTCGCTGCCGCCGCCTTTGCCGGGCTCGCGCTCCAGCGTCGAAGTGGTCGCGAACACGAGCGACGGATTGCCGCGTATCGCCGCATTGCTCGTGAGCGCCGCGCGCTCCGACGGAGAACTGGGCGAGGCCGAATACGCGCGCATTCTCTCCGAAGCGCGCGCAGCCGGCGCCGACAAAGGCGTGCTGCAAGAGCTTTCGAATCCGCGTCCGCTCGAAGCGATCGTCGCGGGCGTGAACGATCCGAAACTGGCGAGCGATCTGTACACGCTCGCGTTCGCCGTCGTGCGCGCCGACTCCAGCGTGAACCCGGCCGAGCGCGCGTGGTTGGATCGATTGAGCACACTCTTGAGGCTCGATCGCAACTCTGTCGAACGACTCGAGAAGGCCGCTGCGCAGAGCATCGCTCGCGCCACCTGACCCAAGAGCACACGCGCCGCGCACGCGCCGACCTTTCGCTCACATCCCCACGAACGCACTCGATCACGACGATTCCATGAGCAACACGAACAATTGGTACATGTCGATCGGCGGCCACCAAGTCGGCCCCGTCTCCGAAAACGAAGTGATCGCGAGCATCCGCTCGAAGACGATCGACGGCACGTCGCTCGTCTGGGGGCCCGAGCTGAAAGAGTGGACACCGCTCGCCAAAGTGCCGCGTTTTGCCGCAGAAATCAGTGGTTCCAAGGTTCCGCCGCCGCACGCGCCGTCGATGCCCGGCCGCCGTGCACACGATATCGACTTCATCATCCGCGGTGACGACATGCAGTTCGTAGAGGTCGAGCTCGACCCGGGAGAATGCGCGATCGCCGAAGCCGGTTCGATGATGTACATGACGAACGGCATCGCGATGCAGACGGTGTTCGGCGACGGCAACGCGCAGAGCCAGGGGTTCCTCGGCAAGCTCGTCGGCGCCGGCAAGCGCATCGTGACGGGCGAGAGCTTGTTCATGACCGTGTACGAGAACAAAGGGCAAGGCAAGCAGCGCGTCGCGTTCGCAGCGCCCTATCCGGGCAAGATCCTGCCGATGGATCTCGCGCAACTCGGCGGCGAACTCATCTGTCAGAAGGATTCGTTCTTGTGCGCCGCACGCGGCGTCGAGATGAGCATCGCGTTCCAGAAGCGCATCGGCGTCGGCCTCTTCGGCGGCGAAGGCTTCATCATGCAGCGCTTGACCGGCGACGGACTGACGTTCGTGCACGCCGGCGGATGCGTGCACTCGATGGATCTTGCAGGAGGCGAGACGTTGCGCATCGACACTGGCTGCGTCGTCGCGTATCAACCGACGATCGACTTCGACATTCAATTCGTCGGCGGCATCAAGACGGCGCTGTTCGGCGGCGAGGGTTTGTTCTTCGCGACGCTGCGTGGACCGGGCCGAGTTTGGCTGCAATCGCTGCCTCTTTCGCGTCTTGCCGACCGCATCACGTCGGCCAGTCGATCGCGCAAGGAGGAAGGCTCCGTTCTCGGTGGCCTGGGCAATTTGCTCGACGGGCGCGAGTAGTCGCGGCACCCACCGAGCTATCCTGCGAACTCCATGAGCGGTCTCCGTCCCAGCGTTTTCGCGTTCCCGAAGTTCGCGGACTACGCGCTCGTTGATTCGGGCGGTGCGGAAAAATTGGAGCGCTTAGGGCGCACCACGCTGCGTCGACCGGATCCGCAGGCGATGTGGTCGAAGCGGCTCGACGCGAAAAAGTGGGACGCGGCGGATCTCGTGTTCGTGCGCGAATCCGACCGCGGAGGTCGCTGGCAAGCACGCGGCGGAGCGCGAGTCCCGCCGGAATGGTCGGTGCGCTTCGACGGTGCGACGTTTCTCGTGCGACCGACGCCGTTCAAGCACGTCGGCCTCTTTCCCGAGCAAGCCGCGAATTGGGAGCACGTCGCGAGCGTGCGCCAACGCTTCGACGTCGAGCGACCGCGACTCTTGAACCTGTTCGGATATACAGGGGCCGCGAGCGTCTTGGCCGCGCAAGCCGGATACGAGGTCACGCACGTCGACGCTTCGAAGACGTCGGTGACATGGACGCGCGAAAATGCGACAGCTTCGGGACTGGCCGCCGATGCATTGCGAGTGGTCGTCGACGATGCACTCGCATTCACACGCCGTGAAGCACGGCGTAAGACGAGTTACCACGTCGTGTTGCTCGATCCGCCGCACCACGGACGTGGGCCGAAAGGCGAGACGTGGCAGTTCGAGGACGACATCGCGCCGTTGATTCACGCAGTGAAAGACGTGATCGGCGAGCGCGCGCTCGTCATTCTCTCGACGTACGCGATCGGTTGTTCACCGCTCACGTTCGAGAACCTGCTTGGCGAACTCGGCGCCGGCTCCGTCGACGCCGGCGAACTCGCCCTGCCCGAAGAAGACGGCCAGCGCTTGCTGCCGTGCGGCTTCTGCGCGCGTTTTTCGCGGGGAATTTGAGCGTGCGCCACGACCTCGAGGTGCTCTTCTCCGACAACCACTTGCTCGTCGTCGCGAAACCGGCTGGCGTTCCGGCGGTGCCCGACGAGACCGGTGACGAGAGCTTGTTCGACATCGCGAAGGAGTGGGTGCGTCGCGAATTCGCGAAGGAGGGCGACGTGTTCCTCGGCATCGTGCACCGCCTCGATCGTCCCGTTTCAGGCGTGATGGTGTTCGCGCGCACGTCGAAGTCTGCCTCGCGACTCTCTGAACAATTCCGCACGCGCATGGCTCACAAGACGTACTGGGGCGTCGGCGAAGGCGAACCGCGCGCTCGGTCGGGCGCGCTGTCGCAGTGGCTCGTGAAAGACGAATCCACGAACCGTGTGCGAGTCGTCGAGCGACCGAGCGCGATCGCCAAGCAAGCGATCACGCGCTGGCGCGTGCTCGAGTGTAGAGCCGGTCGCACGCTTTACGAACTGACTCCCGAGACCGGCCGGCCGCATCAACTGCGCGTCGCGGCCGCGTCGCTCGGCACGCCGCTGCTCGGCGATCTGAAATACGGCGCGTCTGCACCGCTCCCCGACAAGAGCATCGCTCTGCACGCAGTCGCGCTCGAGTTCGAGCACCCGACGCTGAAAGAGCGCCTGAAATTCAGCGCGCCGACGCCGGATCAGCCGGCGTGGGACTTCGCTCTCACGCAGCGGCCGTCTTGAGCGCCGACTCGCGCGCTTCCTGCGCGGCTTCTACGACGAGTTGACGCGTCGACGTCGGGAGCGCCAAGAACTCCATCTCGGGGAGCAGCAGCATGTCGCCCGCATCGCAGTCGTCTCGGCCCAGAACCATGTCGAGGCGCAACGCCAGACTCACGAGCGCCGCATCCTTTTGATTGTGCTGATTCTCTTGGAAGCGATGGTGGCACCCCGCGACCGCGACGATGTCCTGCGGCATGTGCCACGCTTCGGCCAAGCGTCCGCCGGCGATCTCGTGGTAGAGGTAGAAGACGCGACCGACGAGCGCAGGGCTGACGTCGGCGCCCTTCGGCACTTCCTTGCGCAACATCGCGAGCAGCGAAACCTTGCCGATGTCCGCAAGCAGCCCGAGCAAGAACGCGCGATCGGGTTCGACGCCTACGGGCTTCGCGATGGCGCGAGCGATGGTCGCCGTCGAGAACGCGTGACGCCAAACTTCTTCAGCGTACGAGGACAAGCGCTTGTCGCGCAGAACGGTGCTGCGCATCGAGAGCGAGAACATCAGCGTGCGCAGGTTGCGCAAACCGATGCGTACGACGGCGGCGGCGATCGTTTCGACCGGTTCGGCGCCCGAATACAACGCCGAATTCGAGGTCTTGATGATCTCACTCGACAACACCGGATCGGATTCGATCGCTTTGACGATGTCGCTGATGTCCGCGGTCGCCTTCGACGTCATGTCGATGACGGCCATCGAGGTCGACGGCAACTGCGGCAATTCCAAATCGCCCTTGGCGATGCGGTCGGAGATGCGCGCGAGCAGCTCCTTTTCGCGTTCTTCGAGATAGCTGTCGGCGCGCGGATGATGTTCGTTGACGCGCGGCTTCGCGGGGAGAGCTGCCGCGGGAGTGCCCGTCGTCGTGCTCGTCGCCTGCCCTGCATTCAGAGACGGCTTCGCGCTCGGCGAGATCGAAGGCTGCACCGTCACGGGTTCGCTGGGCGCGGGCCGCGCGAGGTTGGACGCGTTCGCGTTCGACGAATCAGGGTTCGAGCGGATGACGGTCGGCGTCGATCCTCCAGGCGCTCGACCACCACCGGTCAATGCCGCGAAAAATTGGGAGAGGATCTTCCACATGCTGAGGGGGGCGCCGGCGGGCAAGCCGCGCGCTGTGCAGGGGATGATCGACCGCGTTCCCACGCAGGTTGAATCTTTCCTCCTGGCCGTTCCCGGAATCAGGGCGGCGGCAAGCGGTAGAACGCGCGCAACATCCCGCCTTGTGCGGGCGCCGGCCAGTCGATCGTGGGGCTCGTCGCACCGTTCGACCACTGCACGAACACGTAAGGTTGTCCAGCTATGGTCGCGATGAGAGGCGCGACCAAGTGGTGCTGGAAACCAGCCAAGCTCGGCGTCAGGAAAGGAGTTCCACGCGACTCGGCGTCGATCGAGAGCGGAATGCCTTCGGGCAGCGTGTGGAACGAGACGTTCGTCACGACGGGGAAGATCGCCACGGTGCGCGTACTCTCGATGCCGTCCGAATCGCGCGCGGTGAGCACGATCGAATAGTGTGTGTCGGCCGGTTCGTGGCCCGTCGTCGGCACGACGAACGAAGCGCCCGCGACGCCGTTGATCGGCCCGAGGAAGGGGTGTTCGTGCAGTCCGTGCACGAGCAGCACTTGCCACGAGAGCGCGCTCGCCAGCAGCGGGCCGTCCTCGACGTCGTTCGCCGTTCCACTGAACGTGATGGTCTGTCCCGCGAGGTAGCGCGAGTTCGGCGCCGGACTCGCGATCGTGACCACGGGCGCGTTTCCGACGACGACGCGCAGAGGTGCTGCCGAACGCGAACTCGCCCCGTCGCTCACGGTCAAGACGACGTCGTACGCGCCGCGATTGGCGAAGATGTGACGCAGGCGCGGCTGCGTCGCAGTGGCGCCGTCACCGAAATCCCAGTGGTGAGTCAAAGCGCCTGGTCCGCCGTCCGGATCGCTGGAGGCACTCCCGTCGAAGAAGACGTGCAGCGGAACGCTGGCTCCGCGCTGAGTCATCTTGCTCACGGCGATCGGCGCGACATTCGTGGAGTTCGTGTACACGATCTTCCACAAGCGACTGCCTTCGACGGGCGGCAACCACGGCAGCCCCCACGAAACGTAGTAGAGCGCGCCGTCCGCACCGAACTTCATGTCGACGACGGGGCCCGCGTCGGGTGCAGGAACGAACATCGGATCGGCGACGACCTGACCCGATCCGTCCAGGACGAGGCGCCGGATCCACGCGTTCGCGTAGTCGGCGACGAACACGTTGCCGCGGTATTCAGGCGGAAAAACGCTGCTCGTGCACACCGGGCCCGCGACGATCGCCGAGCCTGGTTGCGTCGGAGCGTACGCCGGATCGTCGTGTCGCCAGCGATGACGAGCGGGCGTGAAGTTGGCGCACTGTCCCGTCCAACAGTTCGGTCCTTCTTCGTCGGGCCAGCCGTAGTTCGCGCCGGACTCGAGCACGTCGAGTTCCTCCCACGAGTTGGGCTGATTGCCGCCGACGTTTCCAACCCACATCAGCTTGCGATCGGCGTCCCAGTGCATGCGGAACGGATTGCGGAAACCGCTCGCGTAGATCTCCGGCAGTGCGCCGGGCACTTGCACGAACGGATTGTCCGACGGCACGGATCCATCGGGGTTGAGACGCAGAATTTTGCCGCCGTAGTTCGTGAGCGGTTGCGACGTCGTGCTGTCGCCTTGATCGCCGACGGAGATGTACAGGTATCCCTCCGCGTCGAAGACGAGCGCTCCGCCGTGGTGGATGGCGCTCGAAACAGCCGTGTGCTCCCACACGACGAATTCGCTGGCGACCTTCAGCGAATCGCCCTCGAGCGTGAAGCGCGACACGCGATCGCGAGCGGCTTGCGTGGTGTAGAACGCGTAGATCCAGCCGTTTTCTGCGAAGCGCGGGTCGAGCACGAGGCCGAGCAATCCACGTTCGGCGAGGTTGACGTTCGTCGGCAATTGCACGAGCGGAGTGCCGAGCAAGTTGCCGTTCTGCACGACGCGGATCGCGCCGGTGCGCTCGCCCACGAAAATCCTCCCGTCGGGCAGCAGCACGAGCGTCGTGGGCTCGACGAATCCACCTGCGATGAGCTGACGTTCGAACCCTTGAGGCAGAGACGTCGACACGATCGGCGCGCAGCTCGCGGGATCGATCGCATACGAAGTCCACTCACCGTTGCCGAGCAAGCCGGCGACGAGCTCACCATTCGGCGACACGACGGCGGAGAGGTCGTGGACGATCGTCCCGGTCCCTTCCTCGAAACGCCAACTGGCGACCAACCCGGGAGTATCGGGCGGAATCACACGCATGAAATCAGCGTTGATCGCCGCCGGCGTGCGCCGAAAACGCCACGCGCGCAATTCGTCGATCACACCTTTGAATGCGCGCTGCCCCGGCACCGTGTCGAACTTGTCGGCGCCGATGACGAGCCAAGAGTCGTATGGGTGAGCTTGAAGCGCGAGCCCGTCGTTCGGATACGACAGATCGGCGTTCGAAACGTTCGGCGGCGACGCGATGTCGAGCACGCCGTCGACGACGATGATCTTGAAGCCGTTCGGGAGCGCGCGCGAGACGACGACGTGGTGCCACGCGCCGTCGAGCACGTTGGTGCTGCCTTCGAGTGTGTTCGGCGTCGGATCCTGATTCGCACCGTCTCCGCGACCCGTGCCGAAGCGCACGTGACCGCCGGCGATCGAGACGCCGAATTCGCGCTCACTGCCCGCAAAGATCCCGCGGTCGATCACGATGTTGCCTTCGCGCCAGCTGCGGTCGGAGCGCGATTGATCGCCGGCGCCGGTGGTCGTCGGATTGTCGGCGAGGTTGCCCTTGATCCAGAATTCGAAGGAGAACTCGAACGAGCCCAAGTCGCACGGTGCGCTTGCGTCCGGGCCGGGTTGGTCGTCGTCGATGCGGAAGCGCAGGCGATCCAGTTGATTCGCGCCCGTGCCCGAGAAACGCAGTGCGTGCGTCGAGGCTTGCGCGAAGGCGACGCTCGTCGATGCGAGCGCGCAGAGCGCCGTCAGGGCTGCGCGAGCCGTACTTCCGATCCTCCTCATTCAGAAGAGTCTACGGGGTTTTCGCTGCGCGAGACGTACCCCCCGAGTGGAAATTCATTCCACGTGCACCTTCGAGTCGCACAGGATTCGATTCAGGCTCGTGGCGCGCAGGTCGGATGCGCCAGTCGCCGGAATGCGCACGGAATTCAGACCCGGCTGCAGCTCGACGCGCTGCTTCACCGTCTCTTCACGCACGCGCCACTCGAGGTCGAGGGGGAGATGGAAGGCCGTCTCGCTCGTCGCCGTCACGGATACCTCGACCTCGATTTCGTCGCCGACGATGCGCACGGAACCCGTGAGCTTCGGGTAACCCTTGCCGAACACCCATTCGTCGAAAAAGCGCTTCCAATCGGCCTTCGTTTCGCGCTCGACGATCGCGCGGAAGTCGTGTGTCGACGCGTTGCGGTAGCGGAACTCCAAGTTGAAGGCGCGCAGGATCGCGAAGAACTGTGCGTCGTCGGCGATGAACGTGCGCAAGGTCGCGAGCACCCAGGCGCCCTTCGAGTAGACGTTGATGTCGTACGCCTTGCCCGAATCGACGTCGTCGCCGCGGTACACGCTCGCGTGCCGTCCGACCGACGCCTTCCAATCCTGCATGTGCTTCTCGGCGATCTCGCGGCCCCGAACGTGCTCCAAGTACACGGCTTCGGCGAAAGTGGCGAAGCCTTCGTGGATCCAGAAGTCGCCCCACGTTTTCGCGCTGACCGCATTGCCCCACCATTCGTGCGCCGATTCGTGCACGAGGATGTAGTCGAAGTACTTGTTGCGCGCGGCGTACGGATCCTTGCCGCCGTGAGCCGCGATCCACGTCGGATAGCTCGATCCGTACGCGATCGCGGTCGAGTGCTCCATGCCCCAGAAACTCGTTTCGACGAGCGCGAACTTCGACTTCGGAAAGGGGAATGCACCGAAGGCCTGCGTGAAGGCCTCGATCATCGGCGGGACGTCCTTGAATTGCAGTGCGGCTTTCTCCGCGTTCTCGGGCAGCACGTAGTAGATGAAATCGAGCGGGTCTTTCTGACCTTCGATCGCGAGCTTCGCCTCGACGGACACGTAAGGCGCGACGTTGAGCGACACGGCGTACGTTTCGAGTGGGTACTCGTGAACCCAATGGAACGTCTCGAGCTCGTGCGCATGTTTCTTGCGCGACGTGAGACGCCCGTTGCCGACCGCGTAGAGTCCGAGCGGCACCGTGAAGTTCTCGAACACGCGTGCAGGTTTGTCCTCGGGATGGAAGTACGAATCCTTCGAAGGCCACCAGGAAGACGAACCCAAGTCTTGGCACGAAGTCGTGATCCACGGTTTGCCGTCGCTCGTCGTCTTCCAGTGGAAGCCTGTGAACGAATCGCGCGAGCGTGGCGAACCCGTGTACTCGACGGCCACACGCACGTGATCGCCGCGTTTGGCGGCGCTCGCGAGCCGGCAGTAGAGGAGCGTGCCCTCTCGCGAAAATTCGAGCGCGTCGCCTTCGAGGTCGCCCTCGGCCGTCACCGCGCGAGCGAGTTTCAGCACTTGCTTCACTTCGAAAAGCGCAGCGAGATCGAGCACGATCGCGCTCGTGCTCTCGGCCGTCACGAGGACGTCGACGGCGACGGTACCCGACAACGTCCTCGTCGCCGGATCGACGCCCAGATCGAGGCGGTACGTCTCGACGTCGTACGCTTCCCGCGGGTCGATGTCGCGACCAGAGGCAGCGAGAGCGCAGCAGGCGAAGAATGAAATCATGCGCAAAAATGGCCCCGAAATGACGACCGCCCCGCTCTCCGAATTGGAGTGCGGGGCGGCCAAGTCTACCGCAGATGTCGGGCGCGCTCGATCGGCGCCGTCCTCGTTCACGGCCTCCTTCGTTCAGCGCTGTCTGCGTTCAGCGCCCGGTGCGAGCTTCGAGGAACTCGACTGCGCGCGGGCTGGCGAGCATGCGTCCCATACGTTGCGCGGCGCGCTCGGAATCGAAGGTGCGACCGTGGCGTTCAGCGGCGGCGCGCAGCTTGTCCTTCTGTTCCGGCGTCAGCGTGTCGAACACGTTGCGCGCGATCGGCAGCACTTGACCCTGGGCGCGCTCCTTCACCGACTGCATGGCGGCTCGTACGGACTCGCGGATCGCTTGACGATCGCCGGTCGGATTCGCCTTACGCGCGTTCTCGAGGATCGTGCGCGCTTCCGCGCGAGCCGATTGCGCGATCGGTGCGATGGTCTGCGCGGCAGCGAGAGCCTGTGCGCGCTGCGCGTCGGTGATCTCGAGTTCGCGAACGAATTTCTTGAGCTTGGCTCTCTTCTCGAATCCGGCGCGGCGTTCGAAGCGACCGCGACTCTCGTCGAACTTCTGGCCGCGGCCGGTGCCTTGGGCGGTTGCGAATGTGCCGAGGGCGAGCAAGGCTGCGAGGCCGAACAGGGTCGTTTTCTGCGTGAACATCAGAGTTTTCTCCGTGGTGGCTTGGGTGTACGCGTCTTCGAACCCGCCTGTGCTCTTGCGGTTCCGCTCGGTTTTTTCACGGTGGCTCCGGGGCGCAGATCCTTGCGTAAAACAAAGCGCAGACCCGACCAGCGCTCGTCGATCGCGCAGACCTTGTTGTCGACGAAACCGGTGGGGAGGACGACCTTGCGCAACGTGTTTTCGGTGACGTCGGTTTCGATGCCCGAGGTGTGCTTGGGCCACGCGATCCACAATCCGCCGGCCGGTGTCATGCGCGCCGCAACGCGCGCGAAACCGCGCTCCAAACTGCGGTTCGTTCGAACGAACAGCACCGCAACGTCGAACTGGGTCGTGCCGCCGAACGACGAGGTGCGAGCGACACCTGCGGGCAAGGGGCCGAGCGCCGCTTGGAATTCGGGCGGTTCGTTCACGACGAGCAAACGCACGTTCGCGACGAGGCCGAGTTTTTCCGCGAGGGGAGTTTCCGAGTAGCCGGTCATTGCGGACTGAGCCTACCTGGAATTGCTAGCGTGCGTGCATCATGTCGAACGAAGCCACGACGATCGCGGTTATCGGCGACGTGCACGCGCACTGGAAACACCTGGATTTCGTGCTCACGCGCGTCGCTGAAGCGCGCGTCGATCTGGTGCTGCTCGTCGGCGACATCGGCAGTCACGATCTTTCGTTCGTCAGGAAGCGCACGCCCGAAAAGGATGCGCGCTACCTCGCTTCGGTCGAAGAAGTCCTGCGCCGAACGCGCGCGCTCGGAGCGCCCGTGCTGTACGTGCCCGGCAATCACGATCTGCCGACCTTGTCGTTCGAAGGCAACGTCGACGGTCGCGTCGAGACGATCGCCGGGTTACGCGTTCACGGTATCGGCGGCGCCGGACCGGGGCGCTTCGGCTTCGCGTACGAGTGGGAGGAGGAGCAGATTGCGGCGCGCGTCGTGCCGGAGTGCGACTTGATCCTCTCGCATGCGCCGCCCGCGCGGACGACTCTAGATCTGTTGGAGGACAAATCACGCCACGTCGGCAGCGAATCGATTCGCGCGATCGCAGCGCGTCACGATGGTGTGCTCGTGTGCGGTCACATCCACGAGGCGAGTGGTGCCGAGCAGATCGAGCGCTGTCTGTGCCTCAACGTCGGCGGACTCGGTGCGCCGTTCGGTCGCGCGCAAGTCGGCTTCGTGCGGCGCGATCAAGCGGGCGAGTGGGAATGCACGCACGCAGATCTCGAGTCAGGTCGTGTGAGGCGCTGGCTACGTACCTGGGCACCGGGTTCGACCGGCCAGCGGGACCCAGCACCCTAACTTGTGACGGTGGTGAACTTTCCGGCTCTCCGGCACGTTTAGTGGAAGCGCAGACGGGCCGCGCTGCGTAAAACCGGCCGAAATCAAGGTCTTTTGGCGCGTTCCGAGGCGCTTGCGGG
>JAWXBU010000113.1:0-22681 GCA_034440255.1 Planctomycetota bacterium
CGCTGTCGACAGCGACATGTCCACCGACGAGCCGAGCAGTTCGAGGACCAATTTGCGGCTCAAACGCACGCGCGGACTGTCGGTCTTCACGACCATGCCGGCTTCGGCTTTGCGTGAGCACGCGGGTGCGAGCACACGCGCGCCCTCGACTTCGACGACGCACACGCGACACACGTTCACCGGCGTCAAGTTCTCGGCCCAACACAGAGTCGGCGTGTCGACACCGATCGAGCGGCACGCGTCGAGGAGCGTCGAGCCTTCGGTCACGCTGACCGATTGGCCGTCGACCGTCAGGGCTACCGTCGAGGCCACCTGTGCAGATCTAGCGCTGTTTTCGAGTGCTTTTCGGCCTTGTTCGCTCATGAGTCGCGCTCCAACAAACCGACTTCGACGGCGGACTCGATCGCGCTCGACGCCGTTTGGCCGAGACCGCAAATCGACGCGTCGCGCATCGCTTGGCCTAGGTCTTTCAAGAGAGGCAACTCGATGTGCAGTGTCGAGCGACCACCGGCGATGCGGGCGAGCAATTCTTCTTGGCGCACGGTTCCGACGCGACACGGCACGCATTGACCGCACGATTCGTCGCGGAAAAACGCGGCGATGCGACGCAGGATGTCCTTGATCGGCGCGGTGTCGTCGAATACGAGCACGACGCCCGATCCCAGAGTCGCGCCGACCTTGCGCGTGTCTTCTAACGACAACGGCAGCGCGAGTTTGTCAGGCATCACGAATCCACCGGCGGCTCCACCGAGCAACACGGTTTGGATCTTGCGACCGGGAGTGACGCCGCCAGCGAGCGCGATCAACGCATCCAGCGGTGTTCCGAACGGCACTTCGTACACGCCCGCTTTCACGACGCTGCCCGACACGCAGAACAATTTCGTGCCCGGTGAGCCGCTCGTTCCGACGGACGCGTACGCCGCTGCGCCGTCGCGCACGATGTCGAGCACGGCGACCAACGTCTCGACGTTGTTGACCGCCGTCGGCTTGCCGAACAGGCCGAATTGAGCAGGAAAAGGCGGCTTGTTGCGCGGCTCGCCACGCAGACCCTCGATCGAATTGAAGAGCGCCGTTTCCTCGCCGCAGATGTACGCGCCGGCGCCGCGACGCAGCTCGATGTCGAAGGCGAAACCGCTCTTCATCACATTCGCGCCCAACATCCCGTTCACGCGACACGAGTGAATCGCGCGCTCGAGCCGTTCACGCGCCAGCGGGTATTCGCCGCGCAAGTACAAGTAGCCGCGCTCGGATCCTGTCGCGAATCCGGCGATCGTCATCGACTCGATCACCGCGAACGGATCACCTTCGAGCAGGACGCGGTCCTTGAACGTGCCCGGTTCGGACTCGTCGGCGTTGCACACGACGTAGTGCGGACGCACGGCCATCTTCGCGACGGCTTCCCATTTCCGTCCGGTGGGAAAGGCCGCGCCGCCGCGACCGACGAGCTTGGAGTCGCTCACTTCGCGCAACACGCCGTCGACGCCCAACGCTAGAGCGCGTCTGAGTGCCGTGAAGCCGCCGTGGGCTGCGTAACTGTCGATAGAGCTCGGGTCAGCGGCACCGATGCGCGCCAGCAGCCTGCGCGGTCCAAGGTTTGCGACATAAGCCTCTTCCACGGCCGGCGGCTGGCCGCGCAAAGCCTTCTCGATCTTCGCGAGCGTCGCGTCACCGAACGAAACGTCACTCGGCTTCGCGCCCGCGATCGTCACCAACGCAGCGGGAGCGCGCTCACACAGACCGAGACAGGGACTGCGCGCCCAAACAGCCTGTTTTCCAGCTGTTTTCGCGTGGTTCGGGTCGGCTTTCTGATGCCCATGCCCGCCGGGCCCGAGCCTTGTCTCCACGTCGCGACACAAGTCTTCGGCGCC
This sequence comes from Planctomycetota bacterium, assembly GCA_034440255.1. Classification (GTDB taxonomy): domain Bacteria; phylum Planctomycetota; class UBA1135; order UBA1135; genus JAEUIA01. The sequence continues at coordinate 1,869 of JAWXBU010000113.1, forward strand.
TTTGGCAAGGCACGCAATGTCGTCGCACACGTGCGCGAACGCTTTGGGCCTCTCGGTCAAAGACAACAGCGCATAAAAGCTCGCGACACCGAAGGCTTCCGCCGGCGGGATGTGCAGACGCTCGCAAACGTAATAAAGCCCGCCCTTGGAAACCCAACCCGTGCCGGCTTGCAATGCATGTAGCGCCGGCAACAACAGCGATCGTCGCGCTTGCGCATCCTCGGGAACGTTCGGCGTCGCCAGATCGACCGCGCGTCGCTCTTCGCTCGTCGGCGCCACGTCGGGAATGCGCAGGTCCATCGTGATCAGCGAATGCGCTCGACGCGAATCGCCGCTGCTTTGAATTCCGCCGTGCCGGAGCGCGGATCGGTCGCATCGATCGTGAGCACGTTGACGTCGACGTCGTCGGGGAAGTGAAAGGTCATGAACGCGAGGCCCGGCTCGAGTCGTGTGTCGAGGCGCACGGGCGCCTCCACACTGCCACGGCGCGACACGATGCGCACGCGCTCGCCGTCCGCAACTCGCAATTTCGCGGCATCGGCAGGACTCAAGTCGATCGTCTCGCCGCGCTTCTGCGGCCACGCGTAGGCACCGCTCTGCACGCCCGTGTTGAACGACTCCAAACGCCGGCCCGTCGTCAAACGCAGCGGGAAATCAGCGTCCAAAACGTCGACGGGCCCTGCGTGCTCGGCCGGATTGAAGCCAACTCGCGCGCCGACGATCGGCCATTGCCACAGACGTCCGTGCAAGAAAGGCTGACCTTCGCTCGACTCGTCCGGGCACGGCCACTGAATGCCGCCGAGCGCTTCGAGTCGCGCGTAACTCATGCCGCCGTGCATCGGACTCAATGTCCGCAACTCGTTCCACATCTCTTCGGGAGTGCGCGCCTTCATGTCGTAGCCGAGGCGCGCGGACAGATCGCAGATGATCTCGATGTCGTCGCGCGCCATGCCCGGCGGATTCAGTGCGCGTCGCACACGCTGCACGCGGCGCTCGGAGTTGGTCACGGTGCCTTCCGCTTCGCACCAACTCGCCGACGCGGGCAGGACGACGTCGGCCATCTCGGCCGTCTTCGTCATCACGATGTCCTGCACGACCAAGTGTTCGAGCCCGCTCAAACACGCGAGAGCGTGCGTCGAATCGGCTTCGCTCTGTGCGGGATTCTCGCCGATCACATAGAGAGCGGTGAGCTCACGGCGGTGCATCGCCTCGAACATCTCGGTCAAGTGCCAACCGCTCTTCGACGGTATCTCACAGCCCCATGAACGCTCGAAGTTGCCTCGAATTTCAGCGTTTTCGACGTCCTGGAAGCCGGTCAGCTTGTGTGGCAAAGCGCCCATGTCGCCGCCACCTTGCACATTGTTCTGACCGCGCAACGGGTTGAGGCCGCTGCCCCATTTGCCGACGTGACCCGTCAGGAGAGCGAGGTTGATGAGCGACAACACGTTGTCGACCGCGTTGTGGTGTTCGGTGATGCCGAGCGTCCAACAGATCATCGCTTTGTCGGCGGTCGCGAAGTCGCGCGCCATGCGTTGGATGAGCTCGCGCTCGACGCCGGTCTCGAGCTCGACGCGCGCCAAGTCGTAGCGCATCGCCGTCTCACGCATCGCTGCGAAATTCTCGGTCGCATTCTCGATGAAGGCGCGGTTCTCCAGCTTCTCGTCGAGGATCACGTGTGCGACGCCGTTCGCGAGCGAGATGTCGCTGCCCACTTCCAGACTCAACCAACCCACCGCCCAATCCGCTGTCGTCGTGCGTCGCGGATCGATCACGTACAGGCGTGCGCCGCGCTTCACCGCTTTGAGCACATGATGGAAGAAAATCGGGTGCGTCTCGCGGGCGTTGGAGCCCCACAAGAGAATGACGTCGGCTTCCTCGACCTCGCGATACGAAGAAGTTCCGCCGCCCGCGCCAAAGACCGTCGCCAGACCGACGACGCTGGGCGCGTGTCAAGTTCGATTGCAGCTGTCGATGTTGTTCGAGCCGACCGCCGCGCGAATGAACTTCTGCGCGGCGTAATTCACCTCGTTGGTGGCTTTGGAACAGCTGAAGATGCCGAACGTGCTCGGCCCGTGTGCGCTGACCGCTGAGCGAATGCCTGCGGCGGCGCGGTCCAGTGCTTCGTCCCAGCTCGCCGTACGTTGGTATTTGCCGTCGCGGACGAGAGGGGTCGTGATGCGTTGGGGTGACATGGGAGAGAGCGTAACTTTGCGCGGGCCGGAGCGGGAAACCGGTTGCTCGCGAGGTGCACTCGGGTAGTGGACGGGTCGCGCGAGTGAGCCGTTCGGAAGCGTCCGGAACTGATATCATCCCGCGCGCCGTCCACGGCTCGAACCACACGCAGTCCAGTCCTTCGAATCGAAGTGATTCGTTCCCCATGCGAACCCTCTACGCGCTGTTCTGTCTCCCGATCGCCCTGTTTCCTTTCGTTGCGGCAGACAAGCCTGCCGAAAAACCGGTGAACCAGGCGGCGACGGCTTCGATCGTTCCGGTGCAAGTGCTCGCGCCGCTCGAAGGCATCGTCCGTCAACTTGCCAAGGGGGCTCGCGAGCGCGAGATGAAGGACCTGTTGAGCGCGCTCGAGAGGCTCGGCTATCCCAAAGCGAATCACGACAAGCTCGAGAAGTCCGCGCTGGACGATTTCGCGAAGGCGAAGAGCCCGATCGATTCACTGCCTTCGGGCGCTAAGCAGCTGCGCGTTACGGCGGCTCAGCTCGTGCCGATCATGGAGAAGATCGAGGACGAGGAAGCGAAGAAGGACTTTGCGCGCAAAATCCTCTTGCTCGATGGTGAATGCGCGCCCGTCCACACATTCCTCGGTCACGAGAAAGTCGGCACCACGTGGGTGCGCAGCGAGTTCAAACCGTTGCGCGAGCGCCGCGGCGAAATCCTCCGCAAGGTCGAAGAGGCGAAGAAGCTCGAGATCGACATGGATACGGAAGAGAACGTCGACGACGAGCACATCGGAAAAGCGTGCGGCGTCAAAGCGACCGTCGTGCGCCGCGGGAACATGGAGTTGCGCACGAACTTCAGCGTCGCGAAAACCCAGCGCATCATGCGTGAGGTGCAGCGCGCTCTCGCGCTGAGCGATTGGTTGCGCAGCACGAAAGGCGGCGATCTGAAGCTGCGCAAGTCAGGCACTGTGGTCCCTCGCTACGTCGAGCTCATGATCGACTCGCGTGAGTTGTACATGAAGTACGCCTCCGCTCTCGCCGCTGAGGATCGAGTCGACCCCGATGACAAGAAGGCGATGGAGATTCCGAACACCCAAATCGGATCGTTCAATCTCAAGGACGATACGCAGATGGTGATCCGCATGGCTCAGTGGGAAGCCAGCACGACGTGCGCGATCTTCGTGCGTTACTCCCAAATGCAAGACGAACTGCCGACCCCTTTGAGCGTCGGTCTCTTGAATTGGATCGCGCTTTCGTGCTTCGGAACGACGATTCCCAATTACATCGTCACGGAGCCCACGCGGCGAGGCATGGGAGACACGCGAGTCGCTGGCGAAGACCGCGAGCGCGAGGAACTCATGCGCTTGGCCAAGTCCGGAATCGCCGGGTCGCGCACGTGGATGCAGTTCCTCGCGGAGCGCGGTGAGGATCCGTCGTTCGGCAACTCACTCGTGAATTCCTTCGGCGAAATCCAGGGCAACGATCTCCACAAGTGCACGTCGATCGTGGAGTTCCTCACGGAGTCGAACACGTTCGGGACGATCTACAAGGCGCTCACGAAGAAGGCCGACGGCAGCCCGGTCAGTCGCTACACGGCCGCGATGGAGATGCCGTTCGGTGAACTCGAGTCGAAGTGGCGCGACTGGCTGCTCGGAGTTCGCCCGGGTGTCGCTGAGCGCATCGACAAGGAGAATCTGGCCGCGTGGCCCAAAGACGCGCTGCGCGTTCTCGATTACATGAACGAGATTCGCGAGAACGCGTTCAAGGACAAGATCAAAGGCGTCTGGAAGCTGAAGTTCGACCCCGACCTTTCGGGGCCGTGCGACATGCACGCCAATTATCTCGTCAAGCACCCTGAACAAAAAAAGTGGCCGGACGCGCACGAGGAGTACGCGGACAAAGAAGGCTACAGCGTCGAAGGCGCATGGGCCGGTACCCACTCCGTGATCGCGTGGGGCGGCATCGAGGACTACAAGGATTCGATCGACGGTTGGATGGGCACGTTCTATCACCGTTTGCCGCTGCTCGATCCGGGCGTTCTGCGCCTCGGTTGGGGTCAAGCCGGCGAATGGTGGGTCATGGACATGAGTTCATTGGCCGCTCCGTACGAGGATCCATACTTGGTGCTCTGGCCCTACGACGGGCAGAAGGACGCGCCTACGGCGTTCAACGGCAACGAGTTTCCCGACCCGGTTCCGGAAAAGGGTCAGGACGTGAACGAGGGCGAGATCTTCGGTTACCCGATCACGATTCAAACGAAGCCCATCGACGAGAAGGGTGAGCTCGTCGACATCGCCATGAAGCTTTTCGAAGGAGACCGTGAAGTCGAGTGTCACTTCTCGTCGCCCTCGGAGCCGTCGAATCCTGAGTCGGCACCGGGCGGCGCTTGGTGCCTCATTCCCAAGACGTTCTTGAAGTCGAAGACCGAGTATCGAGTCGTCGCGGACTGGCACAATTCGAACAAGAAAACCACCAGCGTGGCCAAGCGCGTGGAGTGGAAGTTCAAGACCGAATGACGCTGCGTCAGAAGACGTCCCAGTCGCCCGCCTGAACGAGCCACGGCTCGGTCAGCGCGCCGTGGGGCGGACCGATTTTCTGGCCCATCAGCAATTGTTGTTTGGGCGCAAGCGCCTTGGGCACGCGCCACAGGCCGGGCACGGGACGATTGCCGATCGCGATCATCATCGAGCAATCACCGTCGCGCGCAGACCGCAACGCGCGAGCAGCCATTGATCTGGCCCAGCGCACGTCGATCGCCAGGAATTCCATGACCACCATGACGCGCTTGCCGCGCACGACCGCCTGATTGAGCACCAATAGGCCCGTGACGCGACCGTCGTGAACGCACTGATAGCGCTCGTAAGCAAAGAACGGGTGTCGCACGTAGCGCCAATTCAGATAAGCGGCCGAGCGCTCGATCATGGCGTCAGCACCGACGGCTAGGTGCTTTGCCAAATCGTCTTGACGCGCGTCGAAGGTCTGAACGGTTGCGATTTCCGGGCCGACCTTCGCCCCCCACCAGATGGGCCGCGCTCGAAACGGAACTTCGGCCGCGACGTTCCAGCCGATGCCCTCGAAACCCTTCTTCGAGTTCTCGTTGGGATAACCGAAGAACGTTTCGCCCGCGCTCAAGCTGTCGCGCAACGTGGTTATGCACTTCTTGAAGTAGCCCTTGCCGCGCGCGGCCGGCGACGTGGCCGTGTCGCACGACTGCCAAGCGCTCGCCTGCTCATCGCCATGAACCACGCGCAACGGAAACATCGCGTTGCTGGCGACCATCTCGTCACCGTGCATCACGACTGCGACGCGTGCCCGACCTGCCGGCGGAGCGTATTTCCATTCGAGAAACGCGCGGTTGAGCCGTTCGATCGGCACACCGTTCTTGGCGAAGATCTCGGCGAACGCAGATTGTTGAAGACGGCAGTACGCGTCTCTGTCGATCTCGTCCCAGGGCAGAAGTCGCGGAGAAGGGTCCATCGCTTTCGATACGGTACACGGTACTTTTCTTCTCGATTCGTGGACGGCGGTCGAAGCAAGTTGCTTCGAGCGCCGTCCGCGAATCGAGAGGAAAAGTACCGTGTACCGTATCGCGGGCTCTGACACGCGGACAGTTCGTGCCGACGCAGCCTCGCGAACGTAGGCTCTCGGACGAAGTGACGAAGCGTTCCCGCCTCATTCGTGCCCTGTGGATCCTCGGCGCGGCCGTCATCTTGCTGTTCGTCGCGCGCACGTTCATCGGCGATGTCTACCACGTCGACTCGGGTTCGATGGAGCCGACCTTGTGGGGTGATGAAGGCGGCGGTGAGTACGTATTCGTGCGCTTCGATCGCTCCGCGCCGGCGCGCCAAGATCTCGTCGTCGTGCGTCGTGCGGGCGAGGACCACCCGATCGTGAAACGCGTCGCCGGTTTGCCTGGAGAAACCGTCAAGATCGTGCAGGGCGACCTGATGATCGATCGCCAGCGGTTGCGGCCGAGCGAGCCGCGCGCGCCCGAAATCGTAGTGTTCGACGACCGCTTTCACACGCTCGAATCGCGCTTCGTCATCCTCGAAGAACAGTCGCGCTTGTGGACGAAAGTCGCGAACGAATGGCACCTCGACGCGCGGGACATTCCGATCACGGTCGACAAGACGCTCCTTTACCTGCGCGATCCGATCGACGACGACTATCTGGGCCCCGAGCACGAACTCGTGCGCGGCACGGAACAAGCCAACGATCTGCGCATCGCGTGCGAAGTGCGCTTCGACGATCCGACTGGGCGCGTGCGCTTGCGCTTGAACGAGATGCGTGACCTGTTCGAAGCAACACTCGAGCGCGTAGACGAAACGACCGTAGAAATCACGGTCACGCGCAACAGCACCTCGGGCTCGGTCGAGACGCTGGCCACTGCGCGGTTCCCGCTGGCGCTCGGCGCGTGGACGCGATTCTGGTTGGAGAATCGCGACAACGCGCTCAAGGTCGGCTTCGACGGCCCCGGCTCGCCACTCGTCACGAGCTACAAGGAAAACGCTCCGAACACAGGCGAAAACCTCGACCCCGAGAAGGCCTACGGATACCGCGCCGGCTTCGGCGGCGAAGGCGGTCGCTTCGCTTTTCGCGCGATCCGTGTGGCGCGCGATATGTTCTACACGAGCCAGGGAAATGTCGGCGTGAACGCGGAAATCCAGCTCGGACCCGGACAATACTTCCTGCTCGGCGATCACTCCTCGAGAAGCAAAGACAGCCGCGACTGGGGCCCGATCGACGTCTCGCAGATCGTCGGCAGGCCCATTTCCGTCGTCTGGCCCCCCTCCCGTTGGCGTCGGATTAGCGCAGACCGACTAGACTGAAACCGCGTCGGAACCTGCGCACCCCGCGTCGGTTCGACTTGCGGCAGATACGATGGACCAATCCTTCGAAAGCGATCCGGGCGTGCAGCTGATGCTCGCGTACAAGCGCGGGGACGAGGGCGCATTCGACCGCATCGTCGAGCAGTACTCGGGCCAAGTCTTCTCCCTCCTGACGCGCTTTTTGGGCCCCAAACCGGGGCGCGAGGATCTCGTCCAAGACGTGTTCTTGCGCGTCGTGCGCGCGCGCGATCGCTACGAACCGACCGCGCGTTTTTCGACGTGGATCTATCGCATCGTCTTCAACTTGGCGGTCAACGAGACCCAGCGCCAAGTCGGCAAGGAAGTCTCCGGCCACGACGGTGGAGCGAGCGGCGACGACGAAGCGGGAGATGCGCTTCTCAATTGGCGCGACGACAAAGTCGAGGACCCCTCCGAGCGCATGGCGCACGACGACGTGGTTCTCGCGGTGCGCGCGGCGATCGCGCGACTGCCTGAACAACAACGCATGGCGCTCGTGCTCGCGAAGTACCACGAGATGCCTTACCTCGAGATCGCGGCCGTCCTCGGTTCGAGCGAAAAAGCCGTCAAGTCGCTCGTGCACCGCGCTCGAGAAAATCTGCGCGTGACGCTGGCCCCTTATCTGCAAGGAGAAATCGCGTGAAGCTCGATTGCCTTGCATTCCGCACGCTGCTCGAGAACCAGTTGGTCGGCCGGCCCGATCCGAGTTCGCTGAGCGCGTTGTCGTGGCACGAACACCTCTTCGGTTGTGGCGATTGTCGGCGACTGTTCGAGGGCGAAGAAGCGCTCGAAGCACTGCTCGCGACGTGGCCCGAACCGCGTCTGTCGCCTGAAGTGAAGCGTCGTGTCCTCATGGCGTTGGCGAAGTCGAAGAGGTTCGAAACGTCGCTCGACGCGCTGCTCGAACGCGACGTCGAGTACACCGCGCCGAAGGATTTGGCCGCGCGCGTGCTGGCTGGCCTCGAGATGGATCGCGGCGCGATCGGTGCGCGGTCCAAACAGTCCGCTTCGGCGAAAACGCCTGTGAATGCAGGTGTTTCTGGCACTTTCGATCCACTCGATCGACTGCTCGAGCGCGCCGGTGACGTCACGGTTCCGCGCGACTTGGCGCGTCACGTCTTGGCCGCGCTGGCGACCGAACGCGCTCCCGCACGTCGACCGATTCTCGCGTGGCGGCGCTCGACTTGGCTCGCGGCGGCAGCGGCGATCTTCGTGCTCGCGCTCGTCGTGTGGCTCGCACAGCAACGCCCCGAGACGCCCGTCGAACCGATCGTCGAGAATGTGCCGACCACGAACGCGCCGCAGATGGACGGTCTCGCGCCTCGGAAGATTCCGCTCGCTCCGCAGGTCGTTTCGAACGCACCCGACGTGCAGATGCTCGCGGCGCTCGACGTGCTCGAGAACTGGGACTTGTTGATGTCGTCGGACGACGTCGACGCGCTGCTCTCGACGCTCGGCACTGCTGACGAAGTGTTGCTCGACTATCAGGACGAGGGCTAGCGCATGAAGAGCTACGCCCGATTCCTGCTGCCCCTCGTGCTGGTCGTGTCGGCTTTCGCCCTGCAACACGATTCTCCGACGCTCGAGCGCGCACGACAACGTTGGGCGCGTCTCTCGCACGAAGACCAGGAGCGCTTTCGTGATCGCTACGAACGCTACCGGAGTTTGAGTGAAGACGATCGACGCATGCTCACCGAGCGCGCGGACCGCATGCGTGAGGTGAAGGAACGCTTCAAGAACAATCTGTCGCCGGATCTGCGCGCGAAGCTCGATCTGCTCGAACCGAAGCAGCGCCAGATCGTCTTGAACGAGCTCGTCGAGAACGCCGCTCGCGAACGCGGCGCGCGCATTCGCGAGAAGATGCCCGAAGCGTGGGTCGATCGATTCGAGCGCGCTCGGCCGGAGGATCGCGGCCGTTTTTTGGCTGATTTCCAGCAGAAAGCGCGCGAGAAGGCGACACGCGAAGCGATCGATCGGATCGGCAAGAAGCTGGGTCTGCCGACCTCGGAAGTCGAGCGACTGAAGAACTTGCCCGGGCTGGAACGCGCCTCGAAGGTGCTCGAACTCGGCAAACAATTGTCGGTGAAGGACGTCCAGGAATTCGGTCTGCCGCCGGGTCTCACCGAGGCGCAGTGGGACCGCTGGCGCGCGCTCCCGCCGAACGAGTTCTTCGAAGTCGTGCAGCATCATCGTCGCGAACACGGTTGGCGCAGGCCGGGTCCTGTGCGCGACGGCGAGCCGAACAAGGGTGGTCCGCCGCCGATGCCGCATCCGTTGATGGAAGCGTTGCGCTCGACGCCGGAAGAGATCCTGCAGTACGGCGCATTGCCGGCGCAGGAGCGTCGCGAACGACTCTTCGAGCATCGTCGCGAACGCGTCCTCCAAGTGCTGCGTGAATCGAAGAAGGTCGACGAGGCTCTGTTGGAAGAGTGGTCGAAACTGAGCGAGGCCGAGCTCTTCAAAGCGCTGCGCAAGCAGAATCAACGCTCGAACGAGCGCCGCGGCAGCATGCGCGACGGACCGGGCGGTCCGCAGCCGGGCAGACAAGATCACGAAGGTCCGCCGCCCGACGATCGCTTCGGTCCTTCGAAGGGTGAGCACCGTGGTCCGCCACCGGGCGAACGTGGCGATGCTCCGCCGTGTGATCCGCCGCGCGGTACGGTGCCTGGCTCGATCACGACATCGGGCGCGATGTCGTGATCGAGCCAGGCGCCGTACGCGCTCGTATACTCGCCGTGTGACGACGGACGCTTCCAAGATCGAACTCGACCGAGTCACGTCGATGCCGCGCCTCGAAGCGAGCGGCATTTCCAGCGCGAAACCGGCGTGCGTCATCGACCTGCGCAGTCCGGCCGAGTTCGCCGAGGATCACGTTCCCGGCGCCGTCAACGTGCCCCTGTTCGACGACGTGCAGCGCGCTTGCGTCGGGACGCTGTACACGCAGGTATCGCCGTCGGCCGCGTTCGAGGAAGGGCGCGTGATCGTGCGCTCGAAGATCCGCCACATGATCGACGAGATTGCGCGCATCACGCAGTGGTCGCCGCGTGCGGACGACGTCGAAGCCCGCGTCGAGCGCATGACCTCGGGCGGCTACGAACAGACGGCGGCTCGTTTGATGTCGCTCGAACCAGGTGTGTTACCGCACGCGCCGATCCTGATGCACTGTTGGCGCGGCGGGTTGCGTTCACGCAGCGTTATCGCTCTCGTGCGCTCGCTCGGACTCGGGCAGGCCACGATGCTCGTCGGCGGATACAAGGGGTATCGCGCGTTCGTGAATCAAGAGCTCGCGCGCGCGACGTTGCCCAAGACGATCGTGCTGCGCGGAATGACCGGCGTGGGCAAGACGCTCGTCCTGCGCGAGATCGAGCGCCTGCGACCGGGTGCGACGCTCGATCTCGAAAAGATGGCGGGACATCGCAGTTCGCTGCTCGGGATGGTCGGGCTCGCACCGTGTTCGCAAAAGACGTTCGAGAGTCGGTTGTGTCACCGCATCGGCCGCGGATTCGGCCCGTTCGTCGTCATCGAGGGCGAGAGCCGCAAAGTCGGCGACGCGATCGTGCCGCCGGCGATTTGGAACGCGCTCGTGCGCGGCGTGAACGTCCAGATCGACGCCTCGATCGATCGCCGTGTCGAAGTCTTGTGCGACGACTACCTTGCCGACGCAGCGAGTCGCAGGGAACTGCGCGAACGCTTGCCGCACCTCGAGGAGAGATTGACGCGAGCCGCGGATGCGCCGTCGCTCGTGACGCTGCTCGATACGGGTCGCGAGCGCGAACTCGTCGAGCTGTTGCTCGAGCGCTACTACGATCCGCTCTACCGCCACAGTCAAAAGGGCCTGGTTTTCTCAGGGTTGTTCGCTGCTTCGGATCCAACGCGTGCGGCACGCGAGATTCTGGCGTGGGCTGGCGAGATCGTCGGCACGCAGCCCGGCTCCGTACCGACGATCTCGGCTACCTAGTCGACACGACTCGCGATATCGTGGTCTGCCGCAAAGCGCCCGGAGCCGACTTCTGATCCGCGATCTCACCATCCTCATCCCCGCGTACAACGAATCGCGGCGGATCCAAGTCACGCTCGACAAAGTCTTCGCCTACGCGAAGAAACGTTTCGAAACGCTGGACGTGATCGTGGTCGACGACGGCAGCGACGACGGCATGGGCGCGTTCATCGCGCAGACGTACGGCGATCGCGTGCGCGTCGTGCGCCAGCCCGAGCGTCGCGGCAAGGGCGCGGCCATTCGACGCGGCGTCACGGAAGTGCGCACGACCTGGATGCTCTTCTGCGACGCGGACTTGTCGATTCCGCTCGAAGAGATCGAAGCGTTCGAGCCGCACACCGATCGCGTGCCGATCGTCATCGGCAGCAAGCGTGCGCCCGGCAGTCATGTCGAGTATCCGAAAGTGCGCCGTTTTCTTGGTGGAATCGGTCAATCGCTCGTGTCGCTGTTCGTCGTCAGCGGCTTCCACGACACGCAGGCTGGTTTCAAGCTGTACCGCACGGATGTCGCACGGCGTTTGTTCGCCGCGCAGACGATCGACGGATTCGGTTTCGATTTCGAAGTGCTCTATCTCGCCAAGCGACTCGGATACGACGTCGCGGAAGTGCCGATTCACTGCGAGCACAAAATCGGCGGGACGGTTCGCTTCAGCACGTATTTGACGGTGTTGAAAGAGATCGCGACCGTCGTGTGGAACAGGGTGCGCGGCGCGTATCCGAAGTCCTAGCGATGTCGTCGTCGATCGATCCGAAGAAGCGCTACTTGATCGTCAATGCAGACGATCTCGGCGTCTCGCGTAGCGTGAATCGCGCCATTTTCGAGGCATTCGAGCGCGGGATCGTGACCAGCGCCAGCTTGATGGCGACGGGTGATGAGTTCGACAATGCGATCGACGGTGCGCTCGCGCGGCCGCGGCTCGGTGTCGGCGTGCATTTGGTATTGCACGATGAAAGACCGGTTGCGCCGGTGGCGAGGATTCCGGCGCTGGTTGGACGTGACGGACGGATGAAGTCGCTCGGAAGCGTCGTGCGCGCCCTGTTTTTCGGCCGCATTCCGCGCGAACAGATCGAGATCGAGTATGCGGCGCAGATCGAACGTGTGCGCGCGCGCGGATTGCAGCCGACGCATCTCGACAGTCATTGTCATCTGCATGCGCTGCCTGCACTCGGGCGCATCGTGCACGAGCTCGGCGCGAAGAACGGCATCGTCTGCGCGCGCCGTCCCGAATTCAGCTCGTTGTCGGAGTTCCAAGGCGCGCCGATCTCGCGTTATCCGCTTTCGATCTTGATCACGCTCAGCAACAAATTCGGGAGTAAGAGCGATCGGTTGACGACCCCCGACGAGTTCGTGGGCCTCGTTAAATCCGGCGAAGTCGATGCCGCATGGGTCGAGCGCGCGTTGTCGAAGTTGACGCGCGGGAAGATCAGCGAGTTGATGGTGCATCCGAGCGACGGCTCCGATGGCGGCGACGCCGACGCCAAGTACGGTGCGAATCGACGGCGCACGGAGTTCGAAGCAGTCACCGCGCCGCAAGTGCGCGCCGCGCTCGCACGCTACGACGTCGAGCTCGTCGATTACCGCTTTCTCGCGGCGCGCTGATCAGCGGATGCGATCGAGACCGACGGCGCGCTCATAGCCGACGATCGCCGGCGCGCGATCACGCTCCGTCAACGTGGCGAGAGTCTCGCGCGCCAGGTCGGGCCGCAGTCGGAACGTCCGATGCACGCGCCAGCCGACTCCGCGCCACCATGCGTCGTGCCAGCGTTCGGGCGGAACAACCGCGAAGAGTAGGGGCAACTTTTCCGCCCAAAAGCGCGATCCGATTCCATTGCGCCCCAGGCCTTCGGCCAGCGGCTCGCGCACGTCCAGAGGCAGTGTTTCGAGCTTCGCGAATGCAGCCGCTACGTCGTAGTTCCAGAAGCCGTTCACGGTCGCGCCCACGCCGAGCAGCGCGAGATCGCGATGCGCACCGAACACTTCCGCGAGCTCGGGCAAGATGTTCTCGATCGAACGAGGGGTCGTGTCCGGCGCAGGTTTGTATCCCGGCTGACCGTACAACACGTTGGCGACGTCGGGCACGAGCAGCGCGGGATCGTCGCGCGAACGCAGCAGCACGGCCGCCTTACGAGCCCGACTTCCCTCGAAGTGGTACTCGAGCTGCACGAAATACTCCTGATACGAGTAACCGCGCGCAGACAGCAGGATCGACGCGTTCTCGATCGGCGCGCCTGGTCGGCCTCCGCTCGCGAGCGCAATGGTGCCGCGAATTCCCGCGCTGATCGCGATCAGAGTCGTCACGAGCGCAACGACGCGCTTCGATCCGCCTTGCGACCAGAGCGTGTCGATCCCGATCGCCGCGAGGGCCGTCACCACGAGCCACGGCGGCACGAGCCGCAACATTTCGAACCAGGCACCGGCCCACGCCGCGTCGTACGGCTTGGCCAGCCCGCTCATGCCCCAGCCGATCATGAACACGAGTAGATAGCCGAGCAGGATCCATTGCAGATGCGCGCGCCGGATCACGAGGCCCCGGGCGATCACCACGACGAAGGCGACCGTCTGCATCCACGTCAACGGATCGCGCGACTGCAGGATCGAAGTGAACACGACAGGGAGCGACTCGAAGAACCCCGGGCCCTTCTGCGTGTCGCGATAGATGAGCACGCCGCCGAAACCGACGTGCGACATCATCCACCACAGCGGCAGCGCTCCGATCGCGAAGCCCGCGAGCGAACGCCCGACGACGCCGACGAGCACCTTCCCGCGGATCGTCGCCAGGATCGCGATGCCGCACACGAACAACACGGGCGGCATCTGCAGTCCGACGTAACAGCCCAATCCGCCGCAGATTCCCATCCAGAACGGTGCGTGCTTCGACGCGCCTCCGCCACGCACGGTGCGCGCAGTGAAATGGAACACGAGCAAGATGAAGAGCGACGCTTCGACGTGCGTCCCGAGGCTGAGTAACGACACGCGCTGAAACGTCTCGGGCGCGAACGCGAAGAGCGCCGCAAAAATGTATGCCGACCGCGTCGACACATGCTCGGCGAGCATCCACGCCCCTGCGAGAAGCGTCGCGATCGCGAATCCGATCGCGACCAACTTGACCACCAGAACGCACGGCCCGAGGACCAAGAAACCGAGCGCCTCGAGGTGCGAGACCGCGAATCCTCCGCCCTCGTGATAGGCGTAATTGATCTGGTGATGCGGGAGTCCGAGCCCATCGAGCATGGCCTTCGCCGCGCCGCTCTTCGCGAACTCCTCGCCGTACCCGAAGACGTCCGCGAGGGACAGGACCAGCGCTCCACGCAGGCAGACGAGCAGCAGGACGAAGAGGGCGATGTTGCGGCGGTGCGGGCTCAATCGCGGTCCTCGATCCGCGGATCGTACCAGTCCGAGCCAGTCGTTCGACGCGGCGCTTTTGCGGTGGGGCGAACGCTCACGTTCGACTACATTCTCGGTTTACCGGCACCGAGAATCGATCGCGGAAGAGTCCTCAACATGTGCGGATACATCGGCATTTATGGCCCGGACGGCGTCGACGTCGCGGGTGAGATCTACGAAGGCCTCTTGGCCGTTCAACACCGCGGACAAGACGCAGCGGGGATCATCACGTTCACGGACTCGTTCCACGTGAAGAAGGGTCTCGGGCTCGTCCTCGAGATCTTCAACGAGAAGAACATGCCGCGTTTGCGGGGCAATCTCGGCGTCGGTCACGTGCGCTATCCGACCGTCGGTCGCGGCAGCAAAGACGATGCTCAGCCGTTCCACTTGACGTTCCCGGTCGGCGTCGCGATGGCGCACAACGGCAACGTGACGAATTTCCAAGAGCTGATGGATCGTCACTTCAAGAATTCGGGCACGCGCATGAACAGCACGTGCGACGTCGAAGTGATCTTGTTCGCGTTCGCGAGCGCGTTGAACGAGCGCATCCGCCCTGGCCACAACGTGAATGCCGAGGACGTCTTCGCGGCGGTCAAGAAGGTCTACAAAGACGTGCGCGGAGCGTACTCCGTCGTCGCCGTGTTGCCGGACGTCGGCATGGTCGCGTTCCGCGACCCCTACGGCATCAAACCTTGCGTTTTCGGCGAGAAAACGACCAGTGAAGGTCGTTGGTTCGCGTGTGCGAGCGAGTCCGTCGTGCTCGACATCAACGGGTACGAGCGCAGCTTCGATCTCGACGCGGGCGAAGCCGTGTTCGTCGGACACGATCGCGTGGTCCAACGTCGCAAGCTGTCTGACAAGCCGCATCGTCCGTGCATTTTCGAGCTGGTGTACTTCGCTCGTCCCGATTCGTTCCTCGACGACATGTCGGTCTACAAGACGCGCCGCCGTTTCGGAGAAGCGCTCGCGCGTCAGTGGAAGGCCGAGAATCGTCCGACGCCTGACGCGGTGATTCCGGTGCCCGACAGTTCGCGTGATGCGGCGCTCGCGATGGCGATGGAATTGGGCGTCCCGTATCGCGAGGGTCTCGTCAAGAATCGCTACATCGGGCGCACGTTCATCATGCCGAGCCAGCAGAGCCGTCGGAATTCGATCCGCCGCAAGCTCAACCCGATTCCGCTCGAATTCGAGGGCAAAAACGTCGTGCTCGTCGACGATTCGATCGTGCGCGGCAACACGGCGGCACGCATCGTTCAGATGGCGCGCGATGCGGGCGCGAAGAAGGTCTATCTCGCGTCGTGCAGTCCGCCGCTGATCGCTCCGTGCCCGTACGGAATCGACATGGCGACGAAGCGCGAGTTCGTGGCGACCGGTCGCACGAACGAAGAGATCGCGCAGCACCTCAACGTCGACGAACTCATCTATTTGGATCGTGAAGCGATGAATCAGGCCGCACGCGTCGGCAATCCGAAGATCGAGACGTTCTGCAATGCGTGCTTCACGGGGGATTATCCGACGGGCGACATCACTATCGAGCGCATGACGGCGATCGAGGGTGAGCGCTTGAGTTCGCGTGACGAAGTGGGTTGCAGCAATTGATGTAGATTGCAGGCGTGATGAACGAACGGATCGAAATCAATGCCGAAGTCCTGCTGGGCAAGCCTGTCATCCGCGGGACGTGAATTCCTGTCGAGCTCATCCTGCGCAAACTAGGCGAGGGAGCGAGCATCGCTGACCTGTTGGATGCTCATCCGAGGCTGACCTGCGCGCCGCGCTGACGTATTCGGCCCCAACGCTCGCGCACGAGGTCATCGTTTTGACTAGCGCGGGCTGAGACGTCGTGACTCGGCCGCGCCAGGTGCCTCGGTTCCTCGCGGACGAGAGTTTGATCACTCGATCGTGCGCGCGCTTCGAGGTGAAGGGTTCGATGTCTGCGCGGTAGCCGAGGGCGACGCTGGTATTCCCGATCGCGCGGTCATTGCGTCGGCAGCCCGTGAGCCGCGCATACTGATCACCGAGGACAAGGAATTCGATTGGTTGGTGTATTCGAGTGGCGCCGCTTCGGCTGGCGTCATGCTGATTCGCTTTGCAACCTCCGCGCGCGCACAGCTCGTCGCCGCTGTGCTCCTGCTCGTCCATGAACACCCTGACCGCCTCGTGGGAGCTTTCGCGGTCGTCCAACCGGGCCAGATCCGGATCGAGCGGTTGCCTGCTCTCGAGTAACGCTCGCCAACAGTTGGAGGCTGGATCCTGTGCGAGGGTCGAGTCGTTTCGTGAGCCTGGCGGACCGCGTCACGCGCGTTGAGTTTTGATGGCCTGACGTCTTCGGTGGCGTGCGGCACTATCAAGCTTGGTATTGCAACAACGCCTTGCCATGCCGTTCGTTCGCGAACTGGAGCGCGATCCCGACATCGAGTGCGTCAATGTCGAATGCACGCCGCGCCCTGTCGACGACTCGTCGCGCCGATGTGACGCAGCGTCGGGCGTCCGATGCGCATTGCGCGCGTGTCGCAGGCTCAGCTCGCGCGCCGCGCGCTGGACCAATTCTCGCCGCGCAGGTCCTTAGCGAGCGCATCCAGCGAGTCGGCCACCATGTAGAGCGCCTGAGGATGGTCGGTCTTGAATTCGACGTTGCGCGCAGTCGTGAGAACGAAGCGGCGACGTTCGATCGATTCCAGGTGGAGCGCACGATCGAGTTCGGCGATCGAGGACGCGAGGCCGGCACCGATCGCCTTCACGATGCTCTGTTCGCGCACTAGGCCGAATTCGATCGTGAACCAGTACACGCGTTCGATTTCGGCGAGCTCTTCGTCGCTCGCTCGACGCGCGGCAAAAGCCAGATGCTCTAGCACACGTGTGAACGGCGGCGACACCAATTGAGGCACGTGGCCGAACAAGTCGTGGAAGGCGTCAGGCTCGGGCGTGTATTCGAGATCGTCGGGATGGCGTATCCAATCGGGCGAAGGAAAGCGTCGGTCGCGCAGCAGTGCGAAAAAGTCACGCGCGGGAATCAGCCCCGGCACCGTCTCGATGCGCCAACCGCACACGTTCATCAAGCGTCGCGAGAGAGCGCCGTGTTGCGGCATGCGACGGGCTTCGAGTCCCGCAGCGACCAGACCGCGCTTGAATTCGGCGCACATGCCGCGCTCGGCGGCGGGGCCTTGGCGTTCGAACAAACGACGCCACACTTCGTCGCGGCGGTCTCGAGGGGCTCGTCGGGGCTCGGGATGCACGTATTTCCTCGCTGTTTCGACGCGTTCACATCGAGTGGTGCGCCTCGTTTCCGATGAACCCTACTCCGCATAGATCGCACGAGCCAACGCACTTCGGCTTGTTCCGAGCTCGCGCGCAGTCGACACTCCGAGATCACCGATGCGCGGCCGAGTTCACGTCGAAAACAATTCCCACTCGCCGAGGGCGGGCCCATGCGCGTTCTGATCACGACGCCTGTCTTTCCTCCGGATCTAGGTGGGCCGGCGGTGTACGTCCCTTCGCTGGGACGCTTTCTCGTCGAGCGCGGACACGACGTCGAAGTCATCGCGTTCTGCTCTGATCCGGCACCGCAGGGCCATCCATTTCGAGTCACCGCGATCTCGACGCGTTCGAATGCGGTGCGCTACTTACTCGCGTTCTTCGCCGTGTTGAAGGCCGCTGGCCGTGTCGACGTCGTCTACGTCAACGAACACTTGGCGCTCTTGCACGTTCTAGCCGCCAAGCTGCGCGGCAAGCCCGTGATGATCCGCATCATGGTCGACGGCGCGTGGGAGATTTCGCATCGCAAGGGCTGGTGCGGCGCGGACGACATCGTCACCTTTCAGACGAAGAACTACGGACCCAGAGTGCGGCTGACGCGGGCGCTCCAACGGCGTTGGTGGTCATGGAGCGACAACATCGTCGCATGCTCGGATTTTCTGCGCGGCATCTTGGTCGACAGCTACGGCGTCGAGCCCGCCAAAGTGCAGCGCATCTTCAACGCACATCACGGCCCACAGTTCGAGGACGTGCTCGAAACGCAGCGCGAGGCTCGGACGCAACTCGGTCTCGACACGCAGAAACGTTATCTGCTCACGATCTGTCGCTTGATGGTCTGGAAGCGCGTCGACGGCATCATCGAAGCACTGCGCGGCTTGCCCGACGACGTTCAGTTGCTCGTCGCTGGTGACGGCGACATGCAGGCCGAATGGAGCGCACTCAGCGCGCGTTTGGGCCTCGCGAGCCGTGTACATTTCCTCGGCAACGTGCCGCATGCGCGCATTCCGCTCTACATCCGCGCGGCCGACGTGTTCGTCTTGAACAGCGAATACGAGGGCTTGTCGCACACGTTGCTCGAAGTGATGAATTTGGGCACACCGATCGTCGCGAGCAACGTGTGCGGCAACCCCGAAGTGATCGAGCACGGCGTCAATGGACTCACGTGCGATCCGCGTCGACCCGAAACAGTGCGAGTCGCAGTCCAGCGCTTGCTCGACGATCCCGCACTCGCGCGACAATTCGCGCGCGCCGGTTTGGCTCGACGGGAAACGTTCCGCCGTGACGTCACGTTCGGTGAGGTCGAACGCGCACTCGCGCGATTGGTTCCAGCCGCGGGTGATTGAAGAATCAGCGACTCGGCTCAGTCGTCTTCTTCCGGCGTCGATTTAGCCGTATCTCCAGGTGCCTTCGTGTAGACGACCGGCTTGGCTTCCGTGGTTGCAACTCCCGGCGGAACTTCACCCGTCGTTGCGATGTGTTGCAGCAACAGGCGCCGGTCCGGTTGCGCCGAGCAGAATGCTGCGGGCACATCTGCGGCGCGGAGGATTCGGAGGCCGGGTTTGGCGACCGACACGCGCACGCTCACTTCGCCGAACTCGCGCTTGGTCCCTTGACCGAGCCCGGCGACGAGTTCGATCGAGACTTTCTCGATCTCGACTTCGAGATAGCGCTTTTCCTGGCGCATCTCGAGCAAGCGCAGTGCGAGGGATTTCAGCGTGGTGTCGTCCATTCGTCGACATGGTGTAGCGACATCAGAAGCACGGCTCCAGTGCTCGAACGACGGGTCGGGCTGCGAACTGGCGTTGCGCACGTGGGCCGGCACGGCGGACGCGTGCTTTCGAGGACGTCACGGGCTGGACTCCGGAATCCGAATCCGGGCGGCGCGCGGATCCCGATGTGGAGGACAACGGTAGGATGCGCAAGCTCATGGCGCGGAACCGCCGTGTGTCCCGAACCCTGATCCATCCATCGAAAGTCGAGTGAAGCACGATGAATTCAACCATCTTGGCATCATTGACGTTGGCCCTACTCTGTTCAGCGCCCAGCGCACCTGCGCAGCAAGTCATCATCGCCGCGAACGTGGGCGCCACGGACGGAGTGCTGTCGATCGTCGAGACGACACCGCCGTGGTCCGCGACGCCGGCTGCCGCGAAAGCGAGCCTCAATTCCATCGTTCACGTGTTCAACGGCAAGTTGTACGTCCTCGGTCGCGATGAGCGCACCGTTCAGGTTCGCGCGCTTCCCGGCCTAGGCCTCCTGCAAGATTTCAAGATTCCGCAGGTCTTGGCACCGCGCGACTTGGTGATGGTGGGTCGGCGCATGGCGTTGATTTCCGATCACGACAGTGCGCACCTGTGGTGGCTCGACACCAAGACCGGAGTCGTCTCCGTCGGTCAGGATCTGAGCCCTTACTCTGATCCCGATCACTTACCGGACGTCTCGATGATGGAAGCTGTCGGAATGCGCGTTTACGTGCAGATGCAACGCTACGACCGCAACACGCAAGTGGATTACGGTTCGCAACTCGCGGTCTTGGCGCCAGGGTTCAATCCGAATCCGCCGGTGATCCTCGAAACGGTGATCGATTTGCAAGGCCGACGCCCTGAGTACCGCATGCAAGCCAATGCAGCCGGCAACAAGCTGTGGATCAGCGCACCGGGCGTCGACGGCGACTGGGGTGGATTCGCTGCGACGGGAATCGAAGAGGTCGACCTGGACGCATGGCAGTCGCTCGGATTCGTCATCACCGAGTTCCAATTCGGCGCTGATTTAGGCCCCTTCGTGATGATCGACGACAACAAGGGTTTCGCGATCGCGCACACGTCGATCGTCGCTTCGACTCACTTGCGCGTGTTCGATCGAACCGTGGGCCAGATCGCCGAGCTCCACGTGTCGACCAACGGTCGCGTCGAGACGATCGCCTACGACGAGGCACACAGACAGATCGTCTATCCGATTCCGGAAGGTGGGTCGATCGCCGGCGGCGTGCTCTTCTTCGATGCCGACACGCACCTACAACTGTCGGGCACGATTGCGGTCGGCGGCAATCCGTTCGACATGATCGTCGTGCCCTGATGAGGTGAGCTGCGAGCGGCAGGTCATCCAATCATGAAGCCCGAACTGACGCCCGAGCACCGAACGGGCATTTCCGAAGCCATC
>JAWXBU010000114.1:0-7743 GCA_034440255.1 Planctomycetota bacterium
ACGTTGGTAGCAGCGCATCGGGGAAAAATTGCTCTGGCTCGGTACACACACGATCAGCGGCCAGCGCGAACCGTCGTGGTGGCACCGTACACTCGATTCGCACGCCTGGGCGAGCGCCACAGACTGCCGATCCCTAGAGCTAGGCACAGGAGCCCGATCCAAAGTCCGCGCGAAAGCGACGAGGGTTGGTACCAGATGCGCACGTCGTACTCCCCGACCGGGAGCGGAATCGCGCTGAAGGCGTAGTTCGCGCGCAAGAGGGGATACTCGTCCCCGTCGATTTCGCAACGCCAGCCGGGGAAGTGAGCACGATCGAGGACGAGGTAGCCGGGCACGGTGTTCTCGATGTGCAGGCGCGTCTCGCTCGGTTCGTCGACTTGGACCTGGATCGGTTCGGATCGCAATTGGCTGGGTTCGAGGAGGATCAGTCCCGCGCGTCTCTTCGCTTCGCGATTTTTGTCGTCGATGATTTCGAACTCGTAGCGAGCGGAAGGCGGCAACGTCTCGATGCTCTTCCAATCGAGACCATTCGCGATGAAGGTCACCTCGTCGTCGATGTGCGCGAGTCGCTTGCCGTCAGGAGCCACCAAGTACACGTACACGTTGTCCGTGAACTGGACGACGCGTCGGCGCGTCGGCGCCAGCACGCGCGCGGCCTTGGAATCGTCTTCACGATTCGGTCCGAGAACGACGAGCAGGTCCGGATCGAAAGACTGCACGCGCAGGAATTCGAGTGCCTTCTCGTCCGTCTCCGCCTCGACGGCTTCGCGGACGATCGAAAAACGCGGACGTGCCTCGCGGAAACGGTAGAGCACGAAGTCCTCGAACTCGGCGATCGGCTCGAAGTCCGCATCGCCGAGGTAGGACCAATCGAAGATGATCTCGCCCTCGAGCTTCGTCGGACCGTGATGGGACTCGCCCTCGTGATAGGCGGACTTCGGCATCGACCACGCACAGATCGTGTCACCAGGCTTCCCTGTCGGGCACGACAGCGTGATCCGATAGTCGCGATTGTGGGAGCTCAGCTCGGGCTCGAAGCGGATGACGACCGGACGCCCGGCCGGATCGAGTTGGAATTCAAGCGGCCACACGACGTGACGCTTCGCGAACACGCTCGATTGGATTTCTTCCGAAGTCAGCGTGCGCGAGGCGACGACGCGTCCAGTCGCTACGTCCTCCAGTTCGAAGTGCAGGTCGCACGGCGTGTGCTTCCTGAACGTCGACAGCTGCAACATCACCGCCCGCAATCCGTCCAAACGCGAGCGGAACGTCTGCACAACCTCTTGGCCGGGCAGGATTTCTCGACGAATCGGCAACAGCGATGTGTCCTTGCCGAAACCCTGCAACCCCGAATCGATCCAGTTCCAGCCCCATTTCGCCAGCACGTATTGCACGCCGAAGATGCGCAGCGAGCGCTTCGATCCCTTCAGCAACGGGCGCCAGTTGTTGCCGTCGCCGAAGTGATCGCGGAACAGGAGATCGAAGTCGCGCACCCACATCGCGTCGTAGTTCGAAATCGTCTGGATGCGGTACGCGAGGTTCGACGCGGGCGGGATCATGTCCTCGCCGAGGATCGCGAGCCGCTCGCTGCCGACCTTCTCTTGCAGCGTCTGGATCGCCGGCGTGACCGGGAACGAGAAGCGGTTCTCGCACGTCGGGTTGTACGTGTGGAACAACCAACCGGTCGCCAGGAAGCAACACACGACGATGCCGATGGTGCCTGTCGTACGAACGATTCGAGTTCGCGCGAGCCACACGACGACGAGCAGCGACAGCGTCGTCGCGAACAAGAGGCTCATCGAGCGCACGTGGTCGGGCACGTACTTCAAGAACAGGTCGCGGTTGGGGCTCGGGAACGTCGAGTACTTTTCGATCAACGCATCGGCGCCGACCAAGCACGCGACCCACGCTGCGACTCCGGCACAAAAAAGCAAGAAAACGGCTCCGAAACGGCGCTTTCCATCCGCTCGCGACGCGAACTCGACGCACAGCGCCGCAGCGCACGCGACGATGAAGTTCCACACGCCTTGACTGCGGTTCATCGGCGCCATGTCGAGCGTCGGCAACTTCAAGAACAAGTCCGTCGCACCGAACACGTCGTACGCGTAGACGACCCAGATCGCGCCGCTGATCGCGAAGAACCACGCGTAACCGCTGCGTCTCGCGAACACGAGCGAGAAGAGCGCCATCACCATCGCAGCCGCGCCCGTGTACGCGACGACGACGAGTTCGTAATTGGGCGGCGGAACGTTGTCGGACAACTTGTACGGACTCGACGGGTTGCCGAGCACGTCCGGGAAGAAGGCGAGCGGCCACCAAGTGCTCTCGAGCGGAGTTTGGCGCAGCGATCGCTGTTCGATCACGCGGCTGTTTTCCAAGTACTCGAAGAACGGCAGGATCTGGAATGCGGCCAGTCCGGCGGCGAGTGCGCTCGCGAACGCTAGTTTTCCGGCCAATTTCGCCAAATCGAGCCGTACTGCAGCACTCGACGAAGCGCGCCACAACACAGTGAGCCGCGCCAAGGCGTAGGCGCCGATGAGGATCATCGAGAAGTAGAAAGGCTCTGGATTGCCGGCCAAGAGCCCCGCGAGCAATACGATCGTCAATCCTGCGAGCGGTGTCCTGAACGACGCGCTGTGTCCCTCGTCGCGTGCTCGCTGCCAACGCCGCAACGCCGTCTCGAGGCAGTAGAGCCCAGCTGGCAACGCCACCATCGCGCCGACGTGCGGGAAATAGAGCAGCAGCGTGTTGTGTCCCGCGAACGTGAAGATCGTCGCACCGACGAGCGCCGCCCAATGTCCGACGTCGATCTTGCGCAGGAAGAGGTACGTGAAGAACCCGAGTGCGAACAACTTCAGCGCCGCCGAGAGGACGAGCGCGAACTTGAACGAGAAGACGTAGAACGGCGCGACGAACGGCGAGAACACAGACGACTGAAAGTTGGCGAAATGCGGGCATCCTGCGGCGTTCCACGGATTCCAAAGCGGCAGACGTCCCTCGCGCAGTTCCTCGCCGTTGAACATGCTCCACGGCAGCATCTGCGTCACCGCGTCGCTCTGCAGTTGGTTGCCGGGCTGATGTCCGGGCTCCGTGCGTGTCAGGCTGAACGCCTGCGTCAAATCGGCGGCCGAGAAATAGACGTCCGGATAGCGCGACAGCGGAATCCACAAGAATGCCGCGATTTCGAGCAGCAGCACGAACGCCGCTTGCAACGACTCGTTGCGAACGCAACGCAGCCAACGCGACGTGCGAGCAGGCGCAGCAGATGAGCCGTCGAGCTTCATCGCGGCTGTGCTTTGGGCACCTGCGGCTGCGTCGCTTTCACGGCCATTCCACGCACGATGATCTCGGCCAAGGCTTGTGCGATCGCAGTGTGACCGCAGGTCGAAGGATAGCGATCCGCACCGTAGATGTCCGCCGCCTGCAGATCGCTTTCGAGCCCGATGAGGAACGGATCGGTCTCGTCGAGGATGACCAACTTTTCGCGCTCGCCGAACTCGACGGCGGTTCTGTCGTACGCCGCTTGGATCGGCGGAACTCGGCTCGTCTCGGGAGCCGGCAAGACCAAGAGAATCAGGTGTGCGCCGTCTTGCCGGGTCTCTTGCAAGAGCAGCGAGA
The DNA here is from genome assembly GCA_034440255.1 of Planctomycetota bacterium. Classification (GTDB taxonomy): domain Bacteria; phylum Planctomycetota; class UBA1135; order UBA1135; genus JAEUIA01. Next base: position 3,619 of record JAWXBU010000114.1, read on the forward strand.
GCGAGCCGTAGTAGTCGTTCATCGGCACGCGCCGAATGCCGGGCCAATCGAGTCGGCGCGCAGTCGGTTCGAGGCGCTTCAAACGAAACTCGAAATCGCGGTCGTCCCAGTAGGAACCGTTGATCGCGTCACGCAGCCACTCGATGCCTTGCACCACGCGCAGTTCTTCGGAGACGCACGGCGGATACGCGGAGTGCGGTTCGCCGAACGCACGACTAGCATCGATTTTCTCGTCGTCGGTGACGCCGCCCGGCGCAGGTGAATACGAAGCGCGCGTCGACACCGAAACCACGACGACGTGCGGACGGTACGGGCGAGCGACGTTGCGATAGCGCTCCAAACTCTGGCGCAGCGAGTAGTTCTCGACGCCCAAGTTCATCGACTCGCAACGCATGGCGCGCTCGCTCACGATTCGAGCGGTCAGCGCCGCGAACGTGTCCGGCTGCGCCACGCCGACGCCCAACGTGCCCGCGCCGCCGAGCGTGACGAGTCGCAACGTCTTCGGCGGACGTTCGGCCGCGAGCAACGGCCCGCGGTATCCGTCCGCGTTGAAGCGCTCGTCCTTCGTCCACAGCAGTCGCGCATTGGGCCGCGGTCGCCACAGTTGTCGCGGGCAGAACGTGTACGGATCGTCTGCACTCGCCATCGCTCGATCGCGCTCGATGGACCACAACACGCGGTGCGGTGCACCCCGCGCGTAGTGCCAATCCTGCGAGCGCAGACTCGCCTCCGTCGCAACGCCGACGCCGGCTGCGATGGATGCGCCGAGCGCGATTCTCGTGAGGATGAGCCGATTCATGCGAATCGTTTGCCTTCTCGGCATTGCCGGAGTGCCTCATGAGTGCGACTTTGTGCGCGCCCATGCTTTTCCGAGCTTCGATCCTCGTGTGCGCGTTCGGCCTCGCCCCGTCGTGCACGACCCCGACCCCTGCAACCGAACGAGCGCCCGCGATGGACATCCACAGCCGATCCGAACCGATGCGCGTCCGAGTCACTCACGCGAGCTTGGATCTCGACGTCGATTTCGCGGCGAAGCGCCTGTCCGGCAGCGTCGAACTCGCGCTCGATCGACGCGACATCGGGGCGCCGCTCGTGCTCGATCAACAAGCTCTCGCGATTCGATCCGTCACCGGCAGCGACGGCACGCCCCGCGCGTTCGACATCGGCACGGAAGAGAACGGTCTGGGTTCGGCGCTGACGATTCAGCTCGCCCCGCGCGACGCTAAAGTGCGCATCGCATACGCGACGACCGACAAAGCCCTCGCGCTGCAATGGCTCGAACCGGCGCAGACTGCGGGCTCGCAACCGTTTCTCTTCACGCAAGGTCAAGCCGTGCTGACGCGCACTTGGATTCCGTGTCAGGACTCGCCCGGCGTGCGCATCACGTACGACGCAGTGATTCGCACGAGCACCGACACCACTGCCGTGATGAGCGCCGAACGACTGCCGATCGAGCGCCCGGGTGAATTCCGTTTCGCGATGAAGCACCCGATACCGAGCTACTTGATCGCGCTCGCCGTCGGCGACATCGCGTTCGAATCCGTGTCCGATCGCTGCGGCGTGTTCGCCGAACCGTCGCTCGTCCAAGGCGCGACGCGCGAGCTCGAAGACACCGAGAAGATGATCGCCAGCGCCGAGAAACTGTTCGGCCCGTACCGCTGGGGTCGCTACGACTTGATCGTTCTGCCGCCCGCGTTTCCGTTCGGCGGCATGGAGAATCCGATGCTCACGTTCGCGACGCCGACGATCCTCGCGGGCGACAAATCGCTCGTGGCGTTGGTCGCGCACGAGCTGGCGCACTCGTGGTCCGGCAACTTGGTCACGAACGCGACGTGGCGCGACTTCTGGTTGAACGAAGGGTTCACCGTCTACTTCGAGGAGCGCATCATGGAGGCCGTCTACGGTCCCGAGCGCGCGCTGATGGAGCGCCAACTGTCGAAGGCCGACCTCGTGCGCGAGATGGCCGAGTTGGCGCCGCGCGATCAAGTGCTGCACGTCGATTTGGAAGGTCGGCATCCCGACGACGGGTTCAGCGGGGTTCCGTACAACAAGGGGGCGCTGTTCTTGCGTCGCATCGAAGAGGTGTACGGGCGTGAACGCTTCGACGGATTCTTGCGTCGTTGGTTCGACGACCACGCGTTCCAAAGCGTCACGACGGCTAATTTCGTGGCCTTTTTCGAGCGTGAGCTGCGCTCGAGCGATGCCGCGCGGGCCGCTGCGATCGACTTGGATGTGTGGCTGAATCAGCCTGGTCTGCCGCCCGATTGCCCGAATCCGACCTCGCCGCTCCTGGAACTCGTCGATCACGAAATCGCCGCCTTCGCGGCTACGAACGATCCTTCGCGTTTGAACACGAGCGGTTGGGTCACGCAGCAGTGGCTCCACTTCTTGGAAGGAGTGGCGGCGCAGTTGACGAGTGACCAGATGGCGAGGCTCGACGGTGCCTTTCATCTGACGGGAAGCGGGAACAGTGAAGTGCTGTGCGTTTGGCTCCGCTTGTCGGTGCAGTGCAGCTACAGACCGGCCGACGGAGCGCTCGAATCCTTTTTGATGCGCGTGGGCCGCCGGAAGTTCCTCGAACCCCTCTACAAGGAGCTCGCAAAATCACCCGCCGGCCTGGAGCGAGCACGCACCATCTACATTCGAGCCCGTCCGAAATACCACGCCGTCTCGGCGGGCACCATCGATGGAATTCTGGACTGGAAAGGATGAAACGGCGGCCGGGGACGATTTGGGTACGTCTTCGGGTGCTCGCGGAGGATCCATCCTGCAGTCTCCAAGAACTCAGCGCACCGGACAGGCCCCGTGACCACGCTGCTGCGTCGAGATCCTCCGGCCGCGCGCAGTGCCCGAGCAAGGCCACTTCCTGCGTCGCTCTCTGTGCATCGCCAACGCGGTACTCGTCAGGAGCGGTGACCAGTTCAACGGGAGTCGACGCGTCGTATTGATCGCCGAGGCGCTCCTCACACGACAGTCAAGATGTCCGTGAGCGGCTTGCGGGCCAGTGCGGCCTCCGGGACGGTGCAGTCGATCGCCGGATATCCAATGGGGATCAGGAGATAGGGCTTTTCGTTCTTAGGCCGGCCCAAGACTTCGGAGAGGAAGCTCATCGGGTTCGGCGTGTGCGTCAAGGTCGCCAAACCGGCGAATTGGGCGGCGGCTAGCAGGAACCCGGTCGCGATGCCGACCGACTCTTGCACGTAGTAGACGAGCGAATCGTCCTCGCCTTTCGTGAGCTTGAAGACGACCAGGATCCACGGCGCGGTCTCCAAGAATTCTTTGGTCGGATCGGTGCCGAGCGGTTCCAGATCGGCGAGCCATTCCGGGCTGGCGCGATGCGCGTAGAACTCGCGCTCTTCGTGTTCGGCGGCGACGCGGATCGAGCGCTTCACCGCCGCATCTTGCACAGCGACGAAACGCCACGGTTGTTTGTTCGCGCCCGACGGCGCACTCGCGGCGATGGTGACGAGGCGCTCGATCGTCTCGCGTGAGACGGGGCGGTCGCTGAAGTGCCGGATGCTGCGGCGGCGACGCATGACGTCGTGGAAGTCAGCGAGAGCGCGCTCCGGAGTGATGTTCGGCGAATAGCGATCGGTGAACGGAACGAAGATCGGGGCGGACATGCGGACACGATAGCGCCAGCGCCGCGACAAGGACGCGGGCGCGTCCAAGTCGTGCGTCCGTTCGACGATTTCGGCAATCCGCCGCGCGACATCGAGCGAATGGAGGGAGGCCGCGGCTCGCACGGCATGAAGGTCTCGCGACTCCAGGTTCCGTCTCCATCGACATCCGGTATGGTGCGTGAATCTCCCGTCCCCGGGTGAGTCCTCCGAACGTGCTGACGTGGCCGCTTTTCGCGTGATTCAGGCCTGTTTTCTGGCGCTTTGTGCACTCGCGCACCCGTTGTCGGTGTCGAGTTCGCGCGTCGCCGTCAGCGGCGCGATGGTCGACGTCACGATTCGTTGTCAGAGCCTCACGCTCGTCGAGAGTCTGCCTGTCGACAGCGACGGCGACGGCCTCGTCAGCACGAGTGAACTCGATGCGGCGCGTGGCGAGATCGAGCGCTACCTGCTGGCTCACTATCGTTTGAGCGGAGACTCGGACGAGGGTGAGCGCGCGCTCACC
>JAWXBU010000115.1:0-5611 GCA_034440255.1 Planctomycetota bacterium
AGTGCGACCAGTGCGACCAGTGCGACCAGTGCGACCAGTGCGACCAAGTGCGACCACGTGCGATATCAAGGCGACACAGTGCGTCGCCCCTACAGCCAAGTGCGACATCATCGCGAACAAGACTTCTGCACTCGCCTGCGCCAGCCCGTTTCGACCGTCTGAACCTAGTCGCTGTGCAGCGACCAAGCGCAACCACTCTTGATCCTGCAACTCAGTCGGGCGGAGATTCCTCAGCCAAACTCTTCGCCCCCCGCCCGTCGTCCACGTCCGCAGTGCCAGCCCCCTAAAAGCACGCCCTACGTCAGCACTCGTTCCCAGTCCGGAACGCCAAGAACGCATCTCTTGCTCTGCATTTGCCCCAGAGTGACACGGTCCAGCTCTTGCCCTGGCGCCACGTTCACCAGTCCGGTCGCTCCCGTGGGTATCTCGCGTCCGACACGAAGGTTCGTCATGAAACGTCTCATTTTGCTCACCGCGTTACTCGCGGTCGGTTCCTACCAACTCTCCGACATCTCGTCGGCACACGGCGGCTCGTACCGCGGCCCCGGCGACACAGTTCCGCCGGGCGGCGGCGGCGGCGGAGGAGGAGGCGGATCGGGCCCCACCAACCCGGGGCCTGCGGGTCCCCCGACCGGCGGGCCCAATCAGCCTGGCGGGCCAGCTCGACCGGGGAGCGGAGGCACGACTGGAACAGGCGGAAGTGGCGGCGCTCGCCCCTCGACCGGCGGCGGCGAAGCGTCCAAGGACGGCTCGTGGGAATCTTGGTGGGGCTTCAACAAGGACGCGTACTTGCAACTGAAGCGTGCCGTTCACGAGGTCGACATCTACACGGGCGCATTCGAGGGTGGAGCCAAACCGACTCTGCGCCCCTCGGAGGAGACGATCCGAGGCAAAGTCGTTCCGGCGCTGAAGCAGGCGCTCGCGACCGAGCGCGGCAACGACATCGTGACAGGCTGCTTGATCGCACTCGCGAAAATCGGCGACGTCATCAACGGTGACGACGGCTCTTCCGAGTTCGAAGCGCTGATCGTGCCCTTCTTGAAGGATCCGAGTCAGGAGATCGCCGAAACGTCGGCCGTCGCACTCGGCATCCTCGCGAACGATGCTTCGTTCAAGACGTTGCGGTCGCTGACGCGCGACGACGAGGACGGGCGCAAGCTGGTCGGCGCGAAGGAAGTCCCCTTCCGGACGCGCGCGTTCGCAACGTACGGACTCGGATTGCTCGGTTCTCGCACGAGTCAGAACATGTTGCGTCAGGACATCGTGCGCACGCTCGTCGAGGCCGTCGAGAGCCCCAATGCTTCGATGCGCGACGTCAAAGTCGCCGCTGTCATCGCGATCGGAATCGTGCCGATCGATTGGGTGCAGGATGCAGCGCTCGAAACCCGCGCAGATTCGTCGCTGTCGCGTCAAAGCCAACTGAATTGGCTAGGTGCGAAGCTCGCCGACACGCGGCTGCACGAGCAAGTTCGAGCGCATGCACCGACGGCGATCGCGCGACTCATGGACGGCGCCAACGAGGAACTGCGCCTCTCGATGATCGCCACGTTCGCCGACGTCATCAACGTCTATTCGCGCTACGACAAACCGGTGCGCCAGAGCACGGTCGTCGCACTCGGATCCCTCGCCCGTCTCGGTGATGCCGAAGCGGACACGAAGGCACGCACGGTTCTGGAAGCGATCATCAAAGAGAAGCGCGACGACATGCAGACGCGCGATTTCGCGGCCATTTCTCTGGCGCAACTCGGTGGCCGAGGTGCAGGCGAGAGCGTCGAAGGACAACGTTCGAAGCTGCGCTCGTTCCTGCTGGAGGAAGCTTCGCGCGGCGATTCGCACATCCGTCCCTGGGCCAGCCTCGCCGTCGGCGTCATGGAGCGCGCGGTATCGGACGGCGGGGGCAGCGTTCCGCTGGGTGTGCGCGAAACACTGCGCTCGCTGTTCAACGAAGCCAAGGCTCCGGATGCAGTCGGTTCACTCGCGATCGCGATCGGCATCACGCGCGACGCCGAAGCTCGGAAGCTCCTGCTGGCGAAGCTCGAGAAAACGAGTGAGGCGATCACGCAAGGGTACTTGTGCGTCGCGCTCGGCCTCGTCGATGCACGCGAATCGATTCCGGCGATCGAGAGCGTCATCACGAAGTCGAAGTACAAGCCGGAACTACTGCGCCAAGCTGCGATCGGCGTCGGTTTGCTCGGCGACAAGACAGTTGTGCCCATGCTCGTCGAAATGCTCAATCAATCGACGAGCTTCGCATCGCAAGCCGCGATCGCGTCTGCGCTGGGATTCATCGGTGACGCGCGCTCGATCGATCCGCTCGTCTCGATGCTCCTTCCCAAACAGGGCCGCAGCGAGAGCGCGCGCGGGTTCGCGGCTGTCGCGCTCGGAATCGTCGGCGACAAAGAGATGTTGCCGTGGAACTCGAAGATCTCGGCCAACATCAACTACATCGCGACGACGTCGACACTGACGGACGCGAGCGGCACGGGGATCCTCGACATCCTGTGAGTCCTGGTTTCTCGGTACGAAACAGAGCCCGGCACTCGCATGCCGGGCTCTAATCGTTCGCGCGACCGAGCAACCTTGGGAGGGTCGGGATAGACTTCGTCTGGGAACTCTCTCTTAAGGGCCCAACATGTCTATCCCGACCCATTTTGCATTCTGCCTAGGCGTCTTCTTCCTCTCCCAGGCTGGTGCCCAGGCTCAGATCGCGCGGGATTTGCTCACTGCGGACGCCACTCCCACTGCGGTGCGCATCGCAGTGGATTCGCCCGTCGTACGAGCGCGCAACGTCTTCGTGGACGTGGATGCACTGCGAGCCGAGTCCGCACGCGTGCGCATCGAGCCGTTCGCGGGCGAGGTCTTCGAGTTCGAACGCATCGAGCGCACGGATGTCGGATCCGACGAGTTCACCTGGACGGGCAAGCTCGTCGGTGACGGCGAGAGCCGCGCGGTGATCGCTGTCAGCGAGACGGCGGTCTGCGGCACGCTGCGCGTCGGCAAAAAACTCTTCCGTCTCAATTCGAGCGGCGGCAGCACCTGCACCGTCGAAGAGATCGACGAGCGCCGCGTCGCGCCGTGCTCGACGACGAACGCGCACCACATCACGTCGGCGCTTCCTCCCGCGCCATCGAGCGCACTGTCGTCCGCACTCGTCGCGCCCGCGACGATCGACGTGATGGTGGTTTGGACACCGCAGGCTCGCATCGGCCAAGGCAGCGTCGCGGCGATGCAAGCGCTCGTCGATTTGGCCGTGCTCGAGACCAATCAGGCCTACCAAAACAGCCAAGTGACGCAGCGCTTGCGCCTCGCTCATCGTGCGGAGCTCGTGAACTTCAACGAGACGGGCAATTGGGGGGTCGACATGGGGCGCTTGTTCAATCCGACCGACGGATTCATCGACTACGTCCACGCCTGGCGTGCGCAATGCGGCGCGGACGCGATCGTCATGATCATGGACGGACAGGGCGGAAACTGCGGCGTCTCGTTCTTGATGGGCACGCTCGACCCTGGATTCGCGCCGAATGCGTTTGCGTTGGTCTCGCGCACTTGCGCAACCGGTTTCTACTCGTTCGGGCACGAGCTCGGACACTTGTTCGGGCTCGCGCACGACCGCGACAACGCCAGCGACAAGTCGATGCGCGCGAGCTACAGCTCGACATTGACGCAGGCGAATTCGGCTTCGTATTCCCCGGTTGTTTCTGCACTCGGACAACACGTGGCCTTCGTCTCCGAGGCCAGCAATTTGGTCACGGGAGATTCGAACGGTATCGCTGACGTGTTCCTGCGCGACCGCCCCAACTACACGACTACACGCATCGACATCAGCACGGCCGGAACCCAGGCGAACGGTGTGCCCGTGTCTCCGCCTGCGATTTCGCAATCGGGCGCATTCGTCGCCTTCGCGTCGCAGGCCTCGAACTTGGTCGCGAGCGACACGAACGGCTTCGCAGACGTGTTCGTGCGGGACGTATCCCTTGGGGTGACGACGCGCGTCAGCGTGCTCACGAGCGGACTCGAGGCCAACGGCACTTCGCACGAGCCGGCGCTTTCACTCGACGGACGGTACGTCGCGTTCACGAGCACGGCCACGAACATGGCTCACAGCGTCAGCACGCCGCAGATCTACGTTCACGACCGCCAGACGGCGACGACGCAGATCGTGAGCCGAGGCACGAGCGGTTTCGGCGGCAACGCTGCGTCGAATGGTGCTTCGATCTCCTCCGACGGCCGCTACGTCGCGTTCAGCAGCACGAGCACCGATCTCGTCGCAGCGGACACGAACGGCAAGAGCGACGTGTTCGTGCGCGACACGCTGCTCAACACGACGACACGCGTCAGCGTTGCGAACGGCGGCCTCCAAGCGAACGACCATTCGCCGCTGGCTCCGACGCTCTCGGCCGATGGTCGCTGGATCGTTTTCACGAGCCTCGCCTCGAACCTCGTTGCGCCCGATGCGAACAACACGTGGGACGTGTTCGTGCACGATCTCCAAACAGCGACGACTGTCCGCGCGAGCGTCGGCCAGGGCGGCGCCGAAGGCAACGGTCCGTCGGGCTGGATGGCGCGCTCATCGATCACCGACGACGGACGGTTCGTCGCGTTCGGCAGTCGCGCTTCGAACATGATCGCCGTCGATGGCAATGGCTCCGACGACGCATTCGTGCGCGACATGCAGCAAGGCACGACCGTCGCGGCCAGCGTCACGCCGTCCGGCAACCTGAAGTTCGCCGCGTCGGCGAACGTCGATCAGGCCACGACGGTGTCGATTTCGTCCGCGAACGGGAACGTCGTCGTGTTCGTGAGCTCCGCGGCGCTCGAAGTCGTCGATACGAACAGTCTGCAGGATGCCTACATCTGGAACGCCGTCGATCCTCTGCCGCCCGGCGTGGAACCGTGGTCGTTCGGCTATCGCACGCCGGACCAACAGCTGCGCACGATCATGTCGTACACACCGGGTACGCGCGTCCAGTACTTCTCCAACCCGAACGTCTCTTTCGCAGGGCAACCACTCGGCATCGCCGTGCCCGATCCGTACGCGGCCGAGTGTTGGAAGTCGCTCAATTACACGGCCTCGACCGTCGCTGGATTCACGCCCAGTGTGTACGTCCCCTTCTGCGCGGGCGATGGCTCGGCGACGGCGTGTCCGTGCGGGAATGCCAGCGCGCTCGATTCGGGCCGCGGCTGTGCCAATTCACTCGGGCTGACCGGTTTCGTGACGGCGCAAGGCACGGCTTCGCTCACGAACGACAAGGTCGTCTTGAAGGGCAGCGGCATGCCCGACGCGGGCGTCCTCTACTTCCAAGGCACGGCGCAGATGGCGAGCGGTGCAGGCGTCGTCTTCGGCGACGGACTCTTGTGCGTCTCCGGCACGATTCGGCGCTTGGGCGTGAAGTTCAACTCGGCCAACGCTTCGACTTTGCCAGCGAGCGGCGATCCGGCGCTGTCCGTCAGCGGCGCGTTGAGCGGTGCCGCGACCGTGAATTATCAGCTGTGGTATCGCGATGCGATCGCTCACTGCACGGGTGACACGTTCAACCTGACGAATGGGTTGTCCATCGTGTGGGGGGGCCCTGAGTCTGCCGCGGCCCGCCGCGGCAGACTCAGGGCCCCC
>JAWXBU010000116.1:0-2923 GCA_034440255.1 Planctomycetota bacterium
CATCGGGGAAAAATTGCTCTGGCTCGGTACACTCACGATTCGACAGCCCGGTCCTGTCTACTCTTTACCGCCGATGAGCCGCGCACCCCATGAGCGCAATTCGCGACTCGATCCGCTCTTCGAATCGATCCTCGCAGCGGAGGATCGCGATCGTTGTCCGCTCGCGAGTCCGGTGATCTCCTTCCAGGACTCCGACGAATCGAGCTACTTGAGTTCGATCGAGACGGCGGCGGTGAGCTCGATCAGTCTGGAGCGCCGCGGCGTGTACCACGGCGAATGGGCTGTGCTCGAACCGTCGCTGCTCCCGCGCCACTTGGCGCGAGGCGACGAAGCGATGGACGACGCGCGCTACGAAGCCATGCTCGTCGACCGTTGGCACGCGTGCCGACCGATCGTCTTGCACGGCATCGTGCGACCGTTCCTGGCTGAATTCGTCGACGAAATCGCCTCCAGAGACGCGTTGCGCGACGAACTCTCCAAACCCGGCGGGTTGCGACGCTTCCTCTTCGAGCACGAAGCGGATCTCGATCCTGCGTTCCGCGCTCTCGCCAAACGCGCCAGCCTCTTCGACCGCGAGCGCGACATCGAACGCGTGTTCCTCGAGTCCTTCGCACCGAACGGCCGCGGGAAACCGATCGAAGACTTGTGGCTGAAATCCGCGTGGCTTTCGACGCATGACGACGACGCCAGCTTGCGGCTGCGCTTTTCGTTCGGATCCGAGCGTGACGACGATGCTTCGCGCGACGTCGTCCGACAACGCGTGATCGGCGACCTCGCAGAGCGACTGCTCCCCGAGACTTCCGTGATCACGGGCCATCCTGCGCTCGTGCCGCTGCTCGAGAAGTTCTGCGGCGAACCGGTCTTGTTCACGCAGCACATCGCCTACTGGAACGCGAAGAGCGGCGGAGCGCTGTTCCACCACGACGCGTTCGCCGAAGACGCACTCGACGACGGATCGTGGCGACAACTCGGCGTGTGCTACGTGCAACTCACCGGGAGCACGGCCTGGCTCGCTCTCTCACTCGACGATCTTGTGCTGCGGGTACGTGAGTTCGTCGACGCGCTCACCGAGGGAGAAATGCCGTGGGTGAAAGCGCAATTGTGCGAAGGGCCACGAGCTCCGATCGGATTCGGATTCGAGCGACTCGTGCAACTCGTGCACGACACAGCGGCTTGCGCGAACGAGCTCGCGTTGCCCGGCCAAGGGATCTTGTTCGCGCTCGTCAACCGCGGCCCCGAGTTCACGTCGTTCCTCGCCGACGCCGGACACGCGTTCGTGCTCGCAGCCGGAGACGCGATTTTGCTGCCGAATCGCGGCCTTTTTGCGACGTGCATGCACTCGGTGTTCTGCGCAGGCGACGAGACGGGCTACAGTCTGTCGCTCGCGATGCGACCGAATCGAGAAGCCCCCGAAGAGATCGAAGCCAAGACGGCGCGCGGTCGTCGGGCGGCGCGATCGCGTGAGCACGACTAGTCGCATGAGCCACGTTGCAGGGAATGCGTCGCGCCCGGACGGCGCGGTCGCGATCAAGGTCAAAGTCCTCGAAGCCGTCTTCGTGGACCTGGGTCTCGCGCCGCTGAAAGTGCGCACGCTCGACGTCGGCGATGCGACACCGCCGAGCCCGGGCACGAGCGCTCTTTACGGCATTGCGAAGGAAACGCAGGACTGCGTGAAGCTTGCTCCGCAGATACTGAACTTCGCGCGCGCGCACGTGGCGGATAATGGAGCGCTCGTCGTGTTCGCGGTTGGCGAACGAACGAACGTCGAGCTCGCGAGCTTGCGCAACGCGTTGTGGCCCGCGTTCCACGTGGTCGCGCTCTACAAGACTTCCGACACGCAGATCACACGAGTGGCGCTCGACGGGGCGCGCGATCTGGGTCGCAGTTCGGGGATGCGCGGTACGGCGCTCGTCGCTCGACCGATCGCTGCCGTGTTCGCGCCCGAAGTCACCGTCGCCAAGTTCGACAAGAATGCCGCCGGATGGAATCGGTCCACCGGTGAACGCGGCTCGCGCCACTTCCGCTGGATGCGTCGTTACGTGGCCGAGTTCGCAGGCGACGTCCCTCGCGAGCGCGTGCTCGATTTCGGATGTGGAGCAGGTTGGGTCGGTATCGAAGCGTGCCTTCACACGAAATCTCGACCGACGCTGGCTGCGTTCGATCCGAGTCCCGAGATGGTGCGCATCGCTGGCGAAAATGCAGCAGCCAACGGGCTCGCAGGACGCTTCATCGGTCGCACCGGATTCGGCGAAGATCCGCCGTTTCCTGCTGGAAATGAGCCACTTTTCGACCTCGTGCTCTCCTCGGGCGTGGTCAGCTTTTCAGGCGAACTTGCGCGCTGGTACGACGGGCTCGTGCGTACGCTCGCTCCTGGAGGAACGCTCGTGATCGGCGATATCCATCGCGATTCGATCGGCATGCGCGAGCGCCGCGTCACGCGACCACTGCTACCCGTGCGCGAGATGAATGCCCAAGTGCGCGAGGATGCGCGAGCGGAACTCGAGAAACGTGGGCTGCGCTTCGACGCGTGGTGCGGATATCAACTCTCGCGTCCGCTGCCGCAGCTCCTGCACGTCAGTGAAACGCGCCTGTTCGGTGCGCTCGACCCGCTGCTCGTGTGGTGGAACGATCGAGCGAGCAAGCAGGAGCTCGCGCGCGGCTCGCGTGAGCCAGATCGTTTCGACAGTTGGGTGATGCGGATGAGGCGTGTGAAGTAGCCACCGAACAGGGGCGTTTGTTGCCGCTCGGGGCCGCGACTCGCTCGTCTGACCGTAGGCCGTCATTGGAACTGACGTGTCCATTCCGACCTAGAGTCGCGCTTGGTCGCCGTGCCAGCACACTTGGCCGCCACGCCTAGTTTCGCTGCAACTGAGGTTTCCATTCCGAGCAACTCGCACACTCCGCCACCACGCGCAGCTGTATC